>CAYJMX010000072.1:0-7392 GCA_964371485.1 uncultured Gammaproteobacteria bacterium
GAGTCTTATCATTGTTGCGCCTAATTGAATCGCAATCTGATAATCGTTGCTAATCCCCATTGATAACTCTTTAAATCCATACTTCTCTTTTAATTCATACATCTGTTTAAATAACTTTTTGAGTTCTAGCTCGTCCTTTGTAAGTGGAGCTATGTTCATTAGTCCTTCAATTTTGATGTTTTCTAACTGAGAGATTTCTTTTATTAAATTATCTAACTCAATAGGCGATGTGCCATGTTTTGATTCTTCATCCGCGTTGTTCACTTGGATTAAAATCTTTTGCACTATGTTTCTTTCTTTTGCCTCTTTTGATATTGCTACAGCGAGTTTTAAGGAATCTACGCTGTGTATATAATCAAAATTTGAAACAACGTGCTTTACTTTATTTGTTTGTAAATGTCCAATAAAATGATAAGTTGAATTCAACCTGATATCATCCTCTAATTCGTTGATTTTTTTGATAGCTTCAAGTGCTCTACTCTCTGCAAAATCTCTAATACCAACCTGATAAGCCATTTTCATCTCATCTAGACCATAATACTTTGTAACTGCGATTATTTTTGCATTATTACCAACGTTTTTCAAAATACTATTATAATTTTTAGATATTGTTTCTAAATTGGTCATTTAAGATACCTGTTTGTTGCCAGACTTATCAACTGCAACTATTCAATTATAAATTAGCATTTTATTTGTGACAACATTTTAAATAGTACACAAATTGTAGACTAAATCGTATATCTTAAAACATGCATGGGTACATGTTTTGACCATGTTTTTATAGTGGTAACATTTCGTAACATTTGCTTAATTTTAAAGATTTTTTCCATGCCCCAAAAGGCTAGAAAAATCAAAAGTCATGCCACAAGTTTTTTCATTTCAACAATAGCTTCTTCAAGTCCAACAAAAACAGCTCGAGAAACAATAGAATGCCCAATATTTAGCTCACAAAGCCCAGATATTTCATGCATTCGATGCACGTTTTCATAGTTTAAACCGTGTCCAGCGTTCACTTTTAAGCCAATTTCTTGAGCGAATTTTGTCGCCTCTTTTAATCTATTTAATTCATATTCTTCTTTTTCGCTCTTAAAAGCGTGAGAATACTCCCCTGTGTGCAATTCTACAAACTGCGCGCCAATGTCATACGAGGCTTGAACTTGTTTTATATCAGGATCTATAAACATAGATACAATAATGCCATTACTTACAAGTGGCTTTAAAAATTCTTTCATATAATCTATTTTAGATAAAACATCTAATCCGCCTTCTGTTGTAACTTCTTGGCGCTTTTCTGGCACAAGACAAACATATTTAGGTAGATTTTTTATTGCAATTTCTTGCATCTCTTTTGTGGTAGCCATCTCAAGATTTATCGGAGTTGTAATATTTTCTTTAATTTGAATTAAATCAGAGTCCTTAATGTGGCGTCTATCCTCACGAAGGTGAATAGTAATCGCTGACACATCACACTTTTGAGCAATTAAAGCAGCATCTAAAACGCTTGGCTCTACACCACCACGTGCGTTTCTTAATGTTGCAATATGATCAATATTTACTCCTAAGTTCATAGAAAAATACTAACACATTAAACATAAAATTTAAAGATATTTTATCTCCATTATATTGCCGATTTTAAGCGAAATTAATGGACGAAATTACAAAGACATATATAATTATTATGTAAACTTATATTAAGTTTGACTATAAGCTTGATGGATAGAAAAAACGTGATTTGCCCAAAGTGTAAGACTGAAGTAAATTCTAAAGACATTTTATGCCCTGAGTGTAAACTTAGGCTTAAATTCAAATGCCCAAGATGTGCTGATTATACAAGAATCGGCAGTTCATCATGCTCTAGCTGTGGCTTTGCTTTTGTTAAATTTTGCCCCAGCTGTAATAGTTCAAATTACGCATCAGCACTAGAGTGCCGTAAATGTTCGCATCAGTTTGAATCTGATGAAAAAGAGCAAAAAACTGAAGAAAAAACAACAAAAAAAGTTCAAAAAACGCAAGCAAAAAAGGATGAAACAAGTCTTAAAAGCAGATTGAAAAAAACAGCTCAAGAGCCAAAAAAAGTTGTGAGTGAATCAAAACTTAAAAAAGTTGAACAAGTTGTTGAAGAAATTGAAGAAGATATTGAAAAATCTATAGAAAAAAAGGCTTCAAAAAAGACAGCGAAAAAAATTGTCGAGAAAAAAGAAAAAGAAAAACTTGTTGTCTACATTGATTTTACAAACCTTGATAGCTTGTTTAAAAAATATCTTGATGATGAATTTAAACAAAGGGTTGTGCAAAACATTAAAAACTCAATTAAACTAGGGTTTAATGTTTCATGTGAATTTATCAATCCACATACTGCGTTTTTTAAAATCGCGTATGCCAACAACATAAAACTTCTTGATAGAGTGAATCACTTCTGTGAGGAATTTGACAAGTTCAATAGTGTACTAGGTGAAACACTTGGCGCTGTTGTTAATTACAAATTCGCCGTTGTTGCAAGTACAGAATTTAAGCTTGGATATACTCCCGTGCAACTGAAACTAGGGATTGAAAAAGACATTATCACATCTAATGAAGCTTATAAGTTATTAAAAGATGAAATTCCTTTGATTAAAGTGTCGCCAGAATCATATAAAATGGTATTCTTAGATCAAAAAGCAGAATTTGAAGAAAATGAATCTTACAAAGAAGCTCACGCTATTGAAATGGCGCTTAACGCACTTGTTGATGAGCAAAGTGAAACTCGTGCCGTGTCTTTAAATGCTCAGCGTGGTGGGTCTAAGACATATATTTTAGAAAAAATATATGAAAGATTAGAAAAAGATGATAAGCATTTTATTTTAAAGGGTCATTGCAGTGCTATCACTCAAGTAACGCCACTTGGCTTAATTCAAGACATTTGCCTTGAACTTTTTAATTCATCTTTTGTTCCGATTGATTATGAGAATAAAGCACTTGAAATTAAACAAAAACTAGAGCAAGTTTTTGCAAATTCTCTTGAAGAAGATAAAATTGAAACTTTAATCAATATAATCTATCCTATGCAAGAGGCTTATTTTGAAGATATTTTAATCAACAAAAAGAAAACTTTTGAAGATTTAAGAGATATTTTAGAATTATTAAAAGCCAGAAAAGAAATGATTTTATCTATAGATGATTTTGATTTAATAGATGAAACCTCTTTTGATTTTATTAAATACCTTGTAGAGGCGGATTTCTTTAAATCACAGGCAAAATTAATAATCACATATAGAAATCAACACGCCATTGGCATGTACATTAACAGTGAAAAATTACCACCAGCGTCGTGTTTAAATATAAACATAGCGCACAAGGAAAATGTTGAAATAAAAGAATACATAAAATCGCAACTAGGCAACTTTGATGTATTACCGCGCTCTATTTCAAATCAGATTGTACTAAACGCACAAGGTAACATTGGTTATGTAGAACAAGCAATCCACGGGCTTATTGAAGAAAAAGTTTTATACCTAGATAAAAAACAATTTGTTTTTGATATCGATAAAGAAGATAGCTATATTATAAATAATTTTGCAGATTTATTATACGCTCGTCTTGATTATTTAAAAGAAAAAAATGACCTAGAACATGAGTTTCTTCTTTGCGCTTCAATGCTTGGTGGCAAGTTTACAAGAAATCTTATGATGAAGGTTTTTTCTCTTAATTTTGAAGAGTTTGAAAAAATCGCAGCACTTTTAGACAAGCTTGGTTATATCAAAAGAAGAAATGATGAAATTTTTGAATTCAAAAACTCTCTTGTTTGGTCACATGTCTATGCTAACGCTAAAGAATGTAGCGACCTTTTCCAAGTGTATGAGGTATTATTAGATAAAATTTGTGAGACAAGTATATGCTCACCTGCCATTGCGGCACTTTTAGCTCAATTAATTGGCGCGAAAGATTTATCTTTTAAAATTTGGACAAACAGCCTAAGACTTGCTTCATTTATTGGAGATATCAACTTCTACACGCTTTGTCAGAAACAAAGTTTAATATTGCTTGAAGATGTAAAGTTGCCAAATTTTGATTATGTGAAAAATAACATTTTTGAAAGACTAGGAAAATTAACCTATAATAAAAATCCTCAAGAGGCCATAGAATACCTATCTAGTGCCATTGTAAGCGCTCAAAATAAGGGTGATGAGAACAAGATTGTTGAACTAAGCGGATATTTAATCCACAGTTGTAAACTTGCTCAAAACTATAGCGAAATTGTGGAAACTGTTGATGCGGTATTGAACCATTTTACAAAGACAAGTCAAAGTCTTCAAAGGGCAATGATTAAAACAAGAAAGCTTGAAGCACTGTTGCAACTTGGCAATTGGAGTGAAATTTCAAGCCTTGTAAATAATGAAATTAACCCAGTGTTACAAAATTACATCAAAAAAGCAAAAGGGATAGATTTCACTACACAAAAAGACATTTATGACACCTGGATTAAAGCAAATATTATATTATCTGAATCCTACGCACAACAAGGCAACCCTTTAAGCAACGAACTTTTAGAAGAAATACAAAAAGAGTTAAATAAAGATAAAATTACAGATAACACAAAATTATTTTTATTGCTTGATTTAGCCCATGCCTGCGCTCAGACTTCAAGGGGATATATTAAAGACTCTGATGAAATATTGCAAAGCATATTAAAGGATTATTCCTATGTAATAAGCGATTTAAAGCTTGTTTCAAAGTGGAACCTAATCGACATTGTAAATAAAGTTCTATCAAAAGAAACAGATGATATTAAAGATGATCTTTTTGAAGCTACAGCTTTTGCAAACAACTGCTCTGATGAGTATTCAAAAAACATTTTAAAGGCGCTTTTAGCTTATGTTTTACTTAAGGAAAACAACCCAACTCGAGCACTTGAAATATGCGCTGAACAAATGAATTATTTTTCTGAAAAGAAAATCGCATTTGGTGCACTACTTACTTGGTACATAAGCGCCAAGGCCACTCTTACAACTTCAGGGCCTGAAAGATGTATAGAAATTTGTGAGAAGGCAGTGCCTATTTGTGATAGCGCTAAAATAAATAGCATATATTTTAAAATCTTATTCCAAGAGCTATTATCTCGCTCGTACTTGCAAAAAAATGATTTTGAGAATGCAAAAATGTACTGCGAATTAGCATTACAAGATGCTAACGCCAATGAGTTAATATTTCTTCAAATGGTGCTTGAGCGCCTGAGAGCAAACGTCATGCAGGATTCTATTGTAAGTTATCCTCAAGAGCAAAAATCGTATATAGCACAAAATACAATCAAGGTTTACGACAAAGCGATTATGCTAGCAAGTAGACTGTCACTAGATAAACACAAGTATATTATTCAAAAAGAGCTAACAGCTTTTAGAGCATATTGCCAACTTAAGCGTATAAGCTAATTGACACAAATTAAAATTTTCAATAGAATAAAATGACTATGGTATTAGATTCACCAAAAGATTTATATAGTGCAGTCCCCCCAACAAAACTTAGAAACAGGGAAGAAAAGCAAAGAAAAGCTAAAAACATCCCGTTCTGGCACTTCGTTGGCGACCGAGTTTTTCATGCGATGCTTAAAAATCGCTTTTATTCTTTAATGTATCAAGGAGAAGAAAACTTTGAACAAAGAGATAAAAGATATGCAACGATTTTTTATGCTACACATAATAACTGGTGGGATGGCATTGTAGGATATAATGTTATTTATAACCTCTTTAAAAAAGATAAGCTAAAGCTTCGTCTTATGATTGAAGAGATGAATAGATTCCCACTTTTTCAATATGTGGGTTGCTTCCCTGTTAATAAAAAATCGGCACAAAGTGCAATGAAGTCACTACAATATGCAGCAACGACGCTTGAAGATCCAAGTGTTGGGTTCTGGCTTTTTCCACAGGGAATAATTAGACCGCCACATTATAGACCTGAAATTTTTCAGCAAGGGCTTGCATATTTAACAAAAGAAGCTGTGAAAAGTTATGGCGGTATCAATCTAATACCCGTAAGTGTTAATTACACTTTCTTGAGGCAGGACAGACCAGAGGTGGTCTTAGATTTTGGTAAGGTTGAAACAATTATGGAACATAAATTTGACAGAAAAGAGTTTACTCAATCAAGAGAAAGAGAATTTGAAAGATTCTGCGAAGGCCAACAACATGGCATATCTCAAGCAGATTTTAATAATTACAAATATCTCTTTAAAAGAAAGCTTAGTTGGTATCGAGACATCGAGCAAAGACTTAAAGCTATTGGTATGAGAAAATCAAGCAAAACAGAACAATAAAACAGGGAATTATGAAAAAATATTCAATCGGTATTGATTTAGGCGGAACAAAAATATTAGCAGCTATTGTTGATAAACAAACAGCAAAAGTTGTTTTTGAAGACAAAAACAAAACCAAAAAAGAAAAGGGCAACAAAAAAATCTCCGCCGTAATGATTGAAACAATTAGTGAATTAATTAAAAAATCGGGTATCAAAAAAGACGAAATATCCTCTATTGGAATTGGACTAGCGGGTCAAGTAAATAGAGAAACAGGCGTTTTAATAAACGGAGTTAATCTTGATTGCAAAGATTTAAATGTAAAAGAAGTTTTAGAGGAAAAATTCAACCTTCCAACATTCATTGGAAATGATGTTGAAGTTGCAACAATCGGTGAATTAAAATTTGGCGCAGGAAAAGGATTTAAAGATATTCTTTGCGTATTTGTTGGAACAGGCATTGGTTCAACGTTAGTCAAAAACGGAGAAATACATCTAGGTGCGACGCAAACAGCTGGTGAATTTGGACACACGATTGTAGATTTAAACGGCAGAGCTTGCGCATGTGGCGGAAACGGTTGTCTTGAAGCTTATGCTTCTAGAACAGCTATTGAAACAAGAATACTTGGTGCTATTAAAAAAGGTAGAAGTTCAATCATAACAGAGCTATCAGGTGGTAAATCAATCAGTTCAAAACACATTAAAAACTCACTTGACGCCCATGATGAAGTTGTAAGCCAATATGTAAATGAAGCAATTGACTTTCTATCAGGCGGTTTAGCCTCTGTAATCAACTTCTTTAATCCAGAATTAATAATTCTAGGTGGCGGTTTAGTTGATAGTGTTGATGAATTTTATTTAAAGACAATTAAATGACAGAAGCGATAATTTTAGCTATCTCTTTGAGCACAACTTGGTGCCTACTCTGGTGTAATTGGTGCTAGTCTATTAGAAGACAGGTAGCTTTAAAAAACTAATTTTTATGGGATAATTAAAGCTATGAATGCAAGCTTTTTAGACTTTAAAATTCCAACGCTTAAAAGATTTCTTGATTTTAATGGGGTACAAAAATTATCTCTTACAGGGCTTAATAACCCTTTAAAATTAATGCTTTTAAAGCATCTTCAA
>CAYJMX010000073.1:0-7386 GCA_964371485.1 uncultured Gammaproteobacteria bacterium
TTGCCTTCAAATCTTGCTAAAAAATATGAAGAAGCAGATTCATTACCTGTTGAACTAGATTCAACAAGAGTGAAAAAAATGGACGTAGATGTATATATGAACAGGCTTATTGAAGACAATGAAGAAGGTCTTGTAAGGCATTCTCCAAAAAGATTAGCGAAATCTATTAATATCTGGTATAAAAAAAGTTTAAAAAACAAAAAGGATTAAAAGTGGCTAAAAAAACTGCGAAAAAAATTGTTGAATATAAAAAGCAAGGCAAGAAAATCACAGCGCTTACCGCTTACGATTATTCAACTGCAAAATACTTTGACAATGCTGATATAGATATTATCTTGATTGGCGATTCTTTAGCTCAAGTTGCTTTAGGGTACGACTCTACAACAGATGTGTCTATGGATGAGATGAAAATCTTTACATCAGCAGTTGCTCGTGGGGTTGAAAATGCTTTAATTGTTGTTGATATGCCTTTTATGTCTTATCAAATTTCAAAAGAAGAAGCTACAAAAAATGCCTTTGAATTAATTAAAGCGGGCGCAAATGCTGTTAAAATTGAAGGCGCTAGCCCTTATATAATTGATTTAGTATCGCACCTGCACTTATCTGGTATTCCAGTTATGGCGCATTTGGGCTTTACTCCACAATACATTAACGCCATTGGCGGACATTTTATTGCCGCAAAATCAGCGCATACAACAGTTGAAATTTTAAAAATGGCGCAGTTGCTTCAAAGAGCTGGTGCGTTCTCCCTTGTGCTTGAAATGGTGCCTAAAGAAAGCGCAAAATTTATCACTAACAGATTAAAAATTCCTACAATTGGAATAGGCGCAGGGCGTGATTGTGACGGGCAAATACTTGTGTCAGATGATGTTTTAGGTAAATATGGTGACTTTACACCAAAGTTTGCAAGACAATATTCTAGCTTAAAAGATATTATATATAATGTCGCTAAAGCCTTTAATGATGATGTTCAAAAGGGCAATTTCCCAAGCATTTCAGAGAGTTTTTCACTAGATAATAATGAGGCGCAAAAACTTGAAAATTATTCACAAAATTAGCGAACTAAGAGATTATCTTAAATCTCAAAATAAAACCATCGGCTTTGTTCCTACTATGGGAGCTTTGCACAGTGGGCATTTAAGCTTAATTGAACAGGCAAGAAAAGAAAATGAACTTCTTGTGGTAAGCATTTTTGTTAATCCGACTCAGTTTGGAATAAATGAAGATTTTGATAAATATCCAAGAGTGCTAGAAGAAGATTCAACTCTGTGTTTTGGTGCTAATGTTGATGTTATTTTTGCCCCAAGTGATAGTGAAATGTATGATGATAAACACGAAACCACTCTTGTTTGTCCACCGTATAGTGCCATAAACAAACTTTGTGGGAAATCTCGCTCTGGGCATTTTGACGGGGTTGCAACGGTTGTTACAAAGCTTTTTAATATAATAAGACCTGATAGAGCATATTTTGGAAAAAAAGACGCACAACAGCTTTTTATTATTAAAAAAATGGTGAAAGATTTAAATATAGACACCCAAATTGTTCCTATTGAAATTATAAGAGAGCAATCAGGACTTGCAATGTCAAGTCGTAATGCGTATTTATCTAATAAAGAAAAACAAGAGGCGCCAAATATTTTTAAGGCGCTTGAAACAGCTAAAAATCTATATCAAAAAGGGGTTACAGATAAAGACGTTTTATGCGATAGTGTACTTACGATGTTAACTAATTTCGCTGTTGAATACATTGAAATTGTTGATAACAATACCTTTGAAGATTATAATATAGACACAAAACAGCCCCTTATGCTTGTTGCGTTGAAAACTTTTGATAGTAATACTAGGTTAATAGATAATATGGAATTATTTTAATGAAAAAACTCTATAATGGAATTAACATTTTTTTATCCTACATTAAAGCGCTTTGCCCGATTTTGTCTGCTTTATATATGGCATTATGGTTTATAGGCTTCTCTCCACTTGTTATTCCACAGAAGTTTATTGATGTAGTTGAAATTTTTGCGCAGATGATAAGAAATATCGTACATATTGAAATACCTCATAAGGACACACCTGTTGATATGACATATATCATTTGTGGACTTGTGTTTATGGCATTTTTCTTTGTAATAACTTTTTTCATAAAGGTTGTAAAAGAGCTTATAGCGCATGATGATAGAGTAAAACACAAAGGTAAGGTGGTTGAGCAAGACATTGTTAATAAATCGCTTGAGCTTGATTATGAAGCTGAAATAAAGAGATTTTGCGTTTTTGTTATTTTGTTCGATGTGAATTTAAAATTTTTAAACGAGAATCTTGCTGACACTACAATTGATTTAGAAGAATTTAAAACAACTTTTTACAGTGAAATATCTACTGTTATTAGAGCGAAATATAAAAATGTTAAATTTATGATGAGTGATAAACTATTCTTGGCACAAAATAGTTTTGATATTTTTGATACTTTTATAAGCGATTTGTTGAGTTTGCTTGAAGAATTCGTTAAAAAATGTGCCAATGAAAATGTAAATGTTGAATTTTCAACTTCAATTGACGCTTTAAAATCAGATAAAAATATATTCTCATACATTGATATTTTAGAAAAAATATACTCGTTTAATTATAAAAACAGGGTAATAATTACATCCGCTTTTAAAACAAGATATGAGATTTTAAACAGACAAAGATATAGATTTAACTCAATCGGCGTTTCAAGATTCTTCTCAGGTCAAGGGCGCCATCAAGATTTTGAATTATATGAATTAAAACATATTAAAAAATAGTTTATAGCGAACTTTTATTTGTTTTATAGGCAACATTTATGTCTGAGAATACTATTTTAGCGCTGTTTAAGAAGCTTTCCTCTTTTACTTCTTTTAAATAATCTTTGACTAAAATTTGGCTTGATTTAACAAAGCTGTAGTTGTTTTTTTCAAGATATTCTTTAAAAATTTCAAAATTATTAAAATAGCTTTTTAATTTTATATATAAGTTCCATTTTTTAGTACGCCTGTTTATGCAGTTTGTGATGAATGAAATGGCGTTTTCATAGTACTCTTCAAAGCCTCTGTTTAAAACAAAATCTAAAATATAATCATGGTTATTATATGTTTGAATATTAAAATACCCATATATTTGATTAGTTTTTTCATTTTCTAAAAGGTATGAAAATGAAGCTTTGTTCTTTATACCAGTTGCGAATTCAAGCTTAAACTGCTCTTTTTCTCTTGAAAAATTGTGCCTTTGAAAAGAATTTATATTTTCATTGTACAAATCTGAAACTTCTTGTGCTCTTTGGTATTTAAATGGTTCAAATCCGCCTGTGACAAGTTCTTTTGTGGTATCAATATTTTCATTTTCTATTTTATAAATAAATTCTTGTGCGACTTTTTTAAACCCACAACCCTCTTTAAATAGGTTAATCATATCAACCATAGAGTCTTCAACAATAACTTGATAGCTATTAGCGCCTTGAGCACAATAGCGTGATGTGACATAATCAACAAGCAATTTGCCTGTATCAAAAGAGTTTTTTTCTAAGAATAATCTTGTAATTTTAAACCTTTTTTTATGTTTTTCATGTTTTTCTAATGTCAAAAGTGCCTGCGCCTTGTTATTTTCAAGCGCGACATATGATTCATTTAAAAACTTTAGCTTTAAAGGCAAAATATAGTTGATAAAATCTAACCCAAGCGGCGTAAAATCGGACTTTATGACTTCAAAACCAGAGGATTCAAAAATATTTTTTAATTTGGCTCTTGAGCAAAAAACCATAGACTTAATTTGCGTCATAGTCTTTCTCCCTTAAAATTATTCTTCCTTAGCTGCCTTTTTGGTTGTTTTCTTAGCTGGAGCTTTTTTAGGAGCCTTTTCAGGTTTTTCAGCCTTTTCAACTGTTTCATCTGCAGCTTTTTTAGCAGTCTTTTTAGGAGCCTTTTCAGGTTTCTTTTTAAATTCTTTAGGCGCGTCATCACGCTCTTGGTTCCATCTTTCAAGACCCAATTGTTTTCTTACAAGGCCAATGCCAACATGCACTCTCCACTCGTCAATTTTAAGCTGTGCAGCAAGGATTTTATGGCATCCAATTGGAGGAAGTGGTAATAGTGGTTCATATAAATTCTTAATTGCCATCATTTGATCAGGAGTAATGGCAAGTTTTCTTTTTGTGAAAGTAATTTTTGGTAACATCATTTTTTGTCTGATTAAATTGATACCAAAGAAAACCTTTTTAGGTTCAATATTGATTTGCTCTCCAATAACCTCATGAGCATTTGGGTTTGGAAGAGGTAACATTTTTTTGTATAGTTCTTCAATTTGAAGTAATTGATCTTTGTCAATCAATAATGTTTTTTCTCTTGGACGAGATGGTCCACCCATTGGGCGTCTTTGACCAAATCCACCAGAGCGATTATTGTTGTATCCACCTTGGCTTCTGTTTTGATATCCACCACCTTGGTTGTTATATCCACCAGAGCGATTATTGTTGTATCCACCGCCACCTTGACGATTGTTATTATATCCGCCACCAGAGCGGTCATTATTGTATCCACCTTGGTTTCTGTCTTGATAATTCGGACGTCTTGAAGGTGCGTTGTCATTACCCGATCCTGCTGAGTAGCTTCTTGGGTATGATTGAGAGTTTCCTCCTTGATTGTCTTCTTGTGTAGGTGCTTGAGGCATTGGGGCTCTATCTGGATATAAACATTCCGGACAAATTACTCTTTTGGGGTTTTTTGTTTCAAACTCCTTGCCACATTTAGTGCATTTGTTAGTATACATACGAATTATCCTTTAACAGTAGGGTATTTCCATCAAAAAAAACTAATTAATAACCTGATTCTCCCTAATAAAACCAAATAAAAATCTAGAGTTACCTTATTATTTTATAATTAAAATCAATATAATACAAGTATTATTTTATTGTCACGTTAAAAAAAATTTGCTATTATATTTTTATGGAGCAGCAAGGGTCTTTAATAAATTGTAAAAAATGCGGCACACTTTTTGTAAAAAATCAAAAAGATGTTTGCGACGCGTGTTTAAAGTCTGAAACAGCCACTTTAGACAAGATTAAAGGCTATTTAGGCAGACGTGAAACAAAAATGACATTTGATGAACTTAGCACTGCTTTAATGATTAATAAAGGCGAACTTGAAAGCTTTATAGAGCGTGGTAAACTCTTTTCTGTTATGGATAAACTATCCATAAAATGTCGCTTTTGCGGTGCTGAAGTTGAGGGTGATCAGAAAAATACTTTTGTTTGTTCTCGCTGTTTAACAAAGTTTAACCCAAGGGGTGATGGCCCTGTGCAGCAAAGCACAATTATGAGCGAAGACCACAAGAAAAAACTTGAGCAAAAACGCATAAGACGCGCCATTTTATCGGGTCAAATGGAGCGTTATGGCTTTATACAAAACTATGAAGTTTAAGCTATAAAGTTGTTTCCGAATTTTAATGAACCTACAAAATAGCACTCTTCAAGTAATGAGTTCATGTTTTTGTAAACTTTTTTCTTAATAGGGTTACTAGCGGCTCTCATTGCTTCTTTAGACTTGCAATAGTCGTTAATAGCGCCGTTTGTCATAAAAAAGTTTTCTACTTGTTGGTCGATTTCTGTAAATGTGTTCATTGTTTTCCTCTAATTTAAAATTTTATCTCTCTCTTACTTATATAAAAAAACAATGCGCAAAAATATTGACTTTTTATCTAAAAAGTATATACATTTTGTAATAATTCTTAATATAATTCTTCAAAGTCAGCTAAATTAACCACTCTTAGAGTGTTTCTTAAATCATCAGAATCTTCTTTTACATAAACTTTAATAAAATTTCTTGTAATAGCAGAGTATAAACCAGTTTTTTTCGATTTTTTTTCAAATAATATTTCTTGATCTGTATTTTTATTTTCTTTTAAAAATTCAGCGTGTTTTTTGTCTGATAAATCTGATAAAAGCTTCGCCCTGTGCGTTTTTACATTGTTTTGAACTTGGTTTATATTTCTTGCTGCGGGCGTATTTTCTCGCTTTGAATAAGGAAAAACGTGCATGTTTGTAACTTTTGATTTTTCTAAATTATCATAAGTAATTTTAAAATCCTCATCACTTTCTTCTGGAAACCCAACAATAATGTCGCATCCAATGTATGGCAAATTAAAAGATTTGTGTATTTTTTCTATTGTTTCAAGTGCGAATTCAACACTGTATTTTCTGTTCATATTCTCTAAAGTCTTGTTGCACATAGATTGTAGGGACAAGTGAAAATGCGGACAGAATTTTTTAGATGTTTTTAAAAATTCTAATAATTTATCATCAATTTCATTTACATATAATGAACCAAGCCTATATCTTGAAATTGGGCTTTTTTCAATTTCTTTTAAAAGTTCAATCAAGCTTGTGTTTGTATCCTCGCCAAATTGCCCAATATGAATGCCAGATAGGACAACTTCTTTCACTCCAAGGGATGCGAGTTGTTCAATTTGTTTTAATATATTTTCTATAGTGTTTGAGCGCGATTTGCCTCTAGCGTATGGAATTATGCAGTATGAACATCTATTATTACAGCCGTCTTGAATTTTTATATTCACCCTTGTTTGATTTGTTGTTGTTATGTGCTTATTTTCAAAGGAATCAATTTCAAAAATGTCTTTTACTTGTTCTTTTTCAATAGAATCTTTAAACAAATCATCAATGTATTTTTTTATTTCTAATTTTTCGCTGTTTCCTAAAATTAAATCAATATTTGATGTGTCAAAATCACTGTGAAGCTTTATGGTTTGTGCCACACAGCCTGTTAGAATAATTTTAATATCATTCTTTTCTCGTCTTGCTTTATTAATTAAATATGAACTTTGAGAATCACTTGCTGATGTTACAGAGCAGCTGTTTAAAATGTATAAATCTGCCTCTTTTACTGCTTTTGTTTGCAGCAGCCCAAGCTCAAGCAAGTTCTCGATTATAACTTGTTCTTCAACTTTATTTACCTTGCAACCCAAGGTTTTTATGTAAAATTTACGACTCATTTTCTTTTCTTAAAATTGTGACACTTTCAATATGATATGAATATGGGAACATATCAAATCCACGGGTGCTAACAGCCTTAAATCCTTGCTCTTGAAGGATTTCAATATCTCTTATTAGAGTTTGAGGATTGCAGCTGACATAGATTATTGAGTTTGTTAAATTTGATATTATATCAAGAACTTCTTTGTCACAACCCTTTCTAGGTGGGTCTAAAATGACATTTGAGAAAGTTCTTTTTTCTTTTATAAAGTCTTTAAAGCAAAGTTTTGCATCTTTTAAAAACACCTCATAATTTTGAACTTCATTTAATCTATAGTTGAATTTCGCATCAATTATAGAGCTTTCATTTTCTTCAACAAGAGTGATTT
>CAYJMX010000074.1:0-7017 GCA_964371485.1 uncultured Gammaproteobacteria bacterium
AAAAGAGAGAAAACATTGTTCTTGATAATAATAAAATAAAGGCACTATCGCCTAGTTTCATCATTATTGTAGACAAAATACCAATTAAAGAAAATAAAATTAGGTGAAAAATTTTATTATTCCATATTTTTTTTAATACAAACATTAAAATAAAAAATGAGATTAAAGATATAAATAGCTGGGGCACAAACCAAGTTGCACAAAAAAGATTGTACTGATGTCCATTTAGAAAAGGTGTTATAAAAAATTCTTTTAAGCTATATGGATTCCCTAAATTATGCCCTGTTATTTTTATAAATAAAATAGTTATCAAAAGATAAAAAACAGCATATATGAAATAAGGCTTTAAAAGAGTGAGTGACTTCTTTTTAATGAATGTAAAAAAATTATTTTCATCACTATTTTTAAAAAAGTATCCACTTACAAAGAAAAATATTGCAAGATGATATGAATAAGCGCTAAACATTGTGCCATAAAGCGCAAAGTCCAAATGTCCTGACACAATAGCAAGGATGCCTAACGCTTTTAACAGGTTCATCTCTGTGTTAAATGCTTTTTCCATATTTTTTAATTCAACCTTCTTAATCTTAAATCAATTAAAAACAGTCCAAGCGCTAGAGCGAAAAATATCCACAACACGTTTGAAAGGACAGTTTTTTGTAATATAAAACCAATTAATGGTACAAGTAAAGCAGCACCTAAGGCCGCTGAACCCACTTGATGACCCATAAGCACAGTCGCCACTTTTGTTTCAAATCTTGAGTGGGTAATATTTATCATACAAGGGTATAACCCAGCCAATGAAAGTCCTATTATGATTAAACCAATTAAATATATATTGAAATACAAAAGCGCCAAGCCTAAGAAACTAAGTGATATACCTAGTGTAATTAAAGTCTTATCAGACATTTTTTTTGTAAGTGCGCCAACTAAAAATCTTCCTAGTGTTAAAGATGCCCAATAAAATGCTATTAAAAAGCCCGCGCTTGCCGCTTCATAAGATTTAAATTCTACTAAATAAGAGTAATACCAAAGCCCAACAGACATTTCAAGGGCTACATATAAAAAGAAAAATAAAGAACTTAAAAAGGTGTCAATCCCAATTATATTCATCTTTTGCGTTTTAACTTCGACAGTATCATCCTTATCGGGATTTAAATATTTTTTAAACAATAAAAACACGATTAAAATTAAAAGTTGCAACACTGCAAGGAAAATATACCCTTTTCTATACGAAAGTTCAAAAGCATACATTGTTGAAAAAACCAAAGGACCAAGAGTCGCCCCCACGCCCCAAAACCCATGGAGGAAATTTACCGCTCTTGAGGATAAATTTATAGAGGCGTAATTGTTTAAAGCAGAATCAATAGAGCCTGCACCTAGTCCTAGTGGAATTGAAGACAGCACAACAAAAAGCCACTGATTTGAATAGGCATAGCCTAGTGTACCAAGTATTATTAAAAGAATGCTGAACACTACAACATTTGTCATTTTCATCTTAGAAATCACATAACCACTAGCATAGCCTGAAATAGCTGTAAATATAGTTACGATAAAAGTCAACACACCAGCATAATCAAGCGTTTTTAAATAGTCTAATCTCATATAAGGCCAAGCAACACCCAAGACTTGATCGGGCAGGCCTAGACTGATAAATGTGATATATAAAACAAACAGCACTATAATTTTATTCATAGAATAAATATACTATAAATAAGTTTGGTTTTATAACGCTTTGCGCACAATTTATTTTATTTTCACGTTTTATAAGAACAGCATATTTATTTAAGGCAGACCCATGAAAATAGCAAATGGCCTTGCGCATACATATTATAACTTTAAAAACTGCGGCCCCAACAAATCTAGCTTTAATGGCCCTAAAATGAACTCTCAAGATGAAGTAACATTTTGCGGAGGCTTAAAAGCGCAAAAATTAATATGCGAAAAGATGATGAAAATTTATAAAGAAGAGTTCCCTTACAGGTTATGCTCTAATAGCTATACCGCACAACTGATTACAAGGCATTCACTGAAAATTAACCCCACTGGTACGATGAATATTGAAGAAAAATTTGCCCCCATAGCTTGGAAAATACTAGATAATAAAGTTATTGAAAGACACACAGAAAAAATTACAGATTTAAGAAAAAATTACCGCAGCACCTCAGACACTATTGGACTAAAAAGCGCTGTTAAAAGCACAAGGGCAGCAAACTGCGGAGAGCAGTCTTCAATTTTATTGAGCATTTTTGAACAAAACAAGTTAAGTGCAAAAAAGATAAGTATAGACTATGAAGTTTATAAAGATTTTGAATTGATATACAGTACAGACCACTCTTTTATAGTCTCTGGTATGGCAAAAGGGGCTGATACTAAAAAGCCCAGCACGTGGGGAAATAACGCTGTTATTGTAGACCCTTGGTCAAATGTAATTCTTGAAGCAAAAGAAGGTCTTGAACACTTTAAAAAAATATTAGGCGTGAGTGATAAGCACACAGAAGGTTATAAGTTAATTGAGACTTACAGGAATCCGCCTTTTTAATTAATTAAAAAATTCAACAAAAAAGAGGCCAGAATTGCTGTAAAAATCCCCACAACAATTAAAGACACAGTACTTGTTGAAACTTGTTTATCTTTGTTTCTTTCAGCACATCTTAATGTGCCAAACACATGGCTTGTCGCGCCGATTGAAAGCCCTATAGCTATATCATTATTTATTTTAAATTTCTTTAAAATAAAATGCCCCAAATATCCCCCAATTAATCCGGTCATAACAACAATACACGCCGTTATTTCTACTATTCCACCTATAGATTTTGAAATTTCAACTGCTATAGGCGTTGTGGTAGATTTTGGTATTAAAGATAAAATTAAATTTAAGTCTAAATTTAAAAGTTTTGCTATAAAATATGTGGATAAAATTGATGTAATTGAAGCAAAAAGCGCCCCAAAAAGTATAGTTTTTTTATTATTCATTAAAAATTTATGGTTGACAAAAAGCGAATATCCAAGCGCGATTGTTGCAACTGAAAGCAGGTGTGTTATATATTTTGCCCCACTATTATAGCTATCATAATCAATTTTAAAAAAGTGCAGAAAAAGCATGATTATAATAGAGCTAGAAATTACAATAGGTATTTTTATTTTGCAAAATTTCTTTAAAATTAAATAAACAACAAGCGTTAAAAAGAACCCGAAAAAACTACTCATTTTTCGCTCCTTTTATCGCTAAAAGTCGCTTGATTTTTACAATATTAAAAACAAAAAAACCTGTTAGAATTATTGTTATTATTGAGGATAAGACAATTACAAATAATATTGAAACAATTTCGTTTTTAATAACCCCATAATACTTTATAAACCCTACAGTTAAAGGGATAAAAAACAGAGGCATATTTTTTATTAAAAAATTGCAAATGCCCTCTACCCATTCTTTTTTAATTACTTTAAATTGCAACAAAGTGGCAAAAATCATCAACCCTACAAGGGCTTCTGGGAATTTTAAACCAGAATATTTAACAATTATTTTACTGAGAAAAAAAATGCCCAATAAAATTAAAAAACCAAAAATTCCTTTTAAAATTTTTTCTAACATGGCTTTAAGTATATAATAAAAATCTAGAAGATGAAACTATACCTTGCATATCAACCACTTGTTGTATACAGCACGCGCTTTCGTTGTTATACTAAAATAGAAATACTTTATCAATAAGGGAAATTTTTTATGAAAAAACAATTATTTAGCGCACTATTAGTGTTAACACTTGTGGCTAACGTGGGTGTGGCATCAGCAAATGGCACAAAACAAGCTCAATGGCAGGCAAATATGGCAGCAAAAAAATCTGAAAGACAAGCTAGCGCAGAGGCAAGAAAATCGCAAGCGCAAGCCAATGCTGACGCGAAAAAAGCTGATGCGAAAGCTAAAGCAGAGGCTAGAAAATCACAGGCAAAAGCAAACGCTGAAGCAAAAAAATCACAAGCAAAAGCTAATGCTGACGCGAAAAAAGCATCTATGGGTTCAAGAGGTAAAAACGGATATGGTGGTGCTTTAGGTAAAAATGGATATGGTGGAGCTAAGGGTAAAAATTAATTACCACCACGCATAAAATAATGAAATGACTGGCATAATAAGCTAGTCATTTTTTTATTAAAAATACATT
The DNA here is from genome assembly GCA_964371485.1 of uncultured Gammaproteobacteria bacterium. Lineage (GTDB taxonomy): Bacteria > Cyanobacteriota > Vampirovibrionia > Gastranaerophilales > Gastranaerophilaceae > CAYJMX01. The sequence goes on from CAYJMX010000074.1 coordinate 4,161, forward strand.
TTATATGCTATTATAAAATAGCTGGAGGAATCATTATGAAAAAAATTATTCTATTAATCTGTCTATTATTGTCAAATAGCGCATTTGCACTATCAGAAAAAGATGTTCCAACTTGGAAGGATATCGCCCCTGTTCAATACAGTGAAAACCTTGAATACATAAAAGATGAAACAATCCACGGCACAAAACCTGCTTTAAATATTTTTTACGGCATTACCGTTGTTGGTCTACCGACGGCGATTTATAGCTATAATAAGCATAAAAAAATTGAAACAAATAACTATTGGTATCAAAGAAAACTAGACTTTAATAAAGAGCTTAATTTGTGCAATGCCATGAAAAACAATGACAATAAAATGTCTTGCTATCTTGCTGTTAGGCACAATGAACAAATGAAAACCTATCAAAGAGAAAGCCTCATTTTAATACAAGAGCAAATTAGTGCCAGTCGCGCCGCCGCTAGAGGGTACAACTCTTTGTATTATAGAAATAGAATGCGCATGCAATCAACACTCGATGGCCTGTTTTATGGGTATTAAAGCGAATATCCTTTAAAGGTTTTTTGCTTTAATTTTCCAGACAATTGTTCGGCAAAATGATACTATAGCTTTATTATTTTAATGGAGCTATAAAATTGAATTTTGTTTTTTTTGCCTTTGTACAATCCCTTTTAACAGATGAAATTTTGCATTCATTGCAATGGATTGTCCCCGCACTTGCTGTATTTTATATTTTTAAAATGATTAAGCAAATGAAGACCCATTAGTTTGATTTTAATATAAGAACAGATTCATGCGACCGATAATGCCACAGCTAGTCTTTGTTATTTTTTATATCTTTTATGCCATCAGAAATTAATTTATAAGCTCCAAAACCTGCTGACGCCAAAACAGCTAAACCTATTGCTACTCTAGATTTATTTTGTTTTATCCCTGATAATCCAAATTCTTTTAGGCCACCAAAAATTGCACCAGCCTTTGTTTTATACACTTTCACGGCTTCTGTAGACTTTAAAGCAATATCATCCACATCTGCTATAAAATTCTTGTCAAAATAGTCTTGCGTACCTGAAATATAGAATGTCTTTGTACCCTTACCTGTAAGTGTTGACACTATGTTATCAGCATTAATTTTCATGTTTGCAGCCCCCGCATCTGTTGGACTGCTTATCGCTTTTCTGTATGTAAATTTTTGCCCTTTTTTATGCAATGATCCCAATATTTCGCGCTCAGCATCAGAGCAATCTCCAAATTCTCTTGCAAGCGCACTGTTTGTTGGCAAGTTTTTAGAAAAGCCAGTTATATGAACAAAATCTTTACTTTTTTGAACGGCTTCATTACTAATCTTGCTCGCGCCTGTACCTCCATATTTAGGATCCAGCATCATATTATTTTCTATAATTGACTTTGCATTTTTTGAACTTGTTGTATGTTCTTCAATATTTATGCCTAATGCTCTTCTTGCGCCACTTGTAGCGCCTATATATGCAAGATATGCGCCACCGCCAATTTTTGCAATCGCAGCTGGCACAGAGGTACTTTTGCTTTCTTCTTTGGGTTCAACGCCAGTTTGCGCCTGTTGACTTGCATCAGCTATTTTGGGGACATTGGCGTTGTTGTTTGTTTTTATGTAATTATTGTGATGATCAACAAAATTGGCGCTGTTTAGTTTTTGCATAAAAATTTCCTAATTTATATATATTAAATAAAAACACTCTTTGCTTAATAATTGCCCGCTCTCGTCCAATTTCAGTTCACACAAAAAAATGTCTTCCAAAAAGGAAGACATTTTTATTGAATGTGGAACGTAAGGCACGGCACACACGTTATTTTCTTAGACCTACGGTCTAGAAAATTAAACTGGCTGCATCCATCAAACTACGTACCGCTTTGCTTGTACTTGTTTGCTGTAGTTTCGACCCCGCAAGATAAGGCTTGCTATTATTTAGCACTTTAAATGAGAACAAAGAGCAGATAGAATGAGAACAAAAAATGTAGTTTATTGACAATTTTTTTATGCAAAATGTTTTTATTAATATATAGGATTAAATTTTTTAGGGAAATATTAATGAATGTATCAAAAATTGTTACAGGTATTATTGATGTAGCAAAAAATTCAACAAAAATTGCTGATAATTTTGCCGATGATGCAATGAAATTGGTTGATAATTTACCAACATCAAAAGCGGATGATGCAGCAAAGGTTGTTACAAATCCTTTTGAGGCTTCAATATCCATGGCTGAATCCATGGGTAGGCAACAAGTTGGAGTTTCCCCATCAAGCACAATAAAAAAAATTGACATACAAGACCAAATTGAAGGTTTGCCTGAATATATTTATCATATGACAGACCCTGATGCTGCAAAAAAAATTGTAGATAGTGGAGGCTTAAAGGTTCAAAAATTTGAATCGAGATATTCGGCCGTGCTAGAAGATGGAGTCGATGATGACAACCAATTAAGAGGAATTTATACAATTGGAAAAGATAATTTTTTAAGTAAATGGGCTGACATAAATAACGAAGAGTACGGCTTGACAAATGCGTCTGGGGCGCTTATCCAGATGGTACAAAATGGACACACTGGTGTTTCTGTAATAAAAATTCCTACCTCATCTCTGGATAAATCAAAATTGGTATTTAGGCCGTACGAGGAAACTTTTATTGCTGCAGTAGAAGGAGATAGGACATTTATCAAGGGCTTGCCTATTTCAGAATTGAGTAAATATCAAGATTCAGCGCTTGAATTTGTGTATCAAGATGATATCCCAGTTGATAAATTTGCTTCAATTACAACGAAAGAAATCGGAGGCAATCTCGACGAAGTAACGGGTCTATATGACAATTTTGAAATAATTG
>CAYJMX010000074.1:7027-7337 GCA_964371485.1 uncultured Gammaproteobacteria bacterium
AAAAACGAGACCAAGAGGGTTGCAAATCTATTATTTGGTGATGCAGATTAAAGATAATTAACACAATATTAATCTGTTTAAAAATTTCGATTTGTTGTATTTTTTAAAACTATTTTCATGTTTTCGATTCCCTTTTTTTGAAAATAAAAAGTAATTGAAAAATATTTTTGCGGCTTGCGAGCAGAGAGTGAAAGGTCGGGCTTTGCCCGTCTGCAACTCGTTTAACGCGAGCAAACAAGCTAAAAGCCAAAACACCTATTTTAAAAGCATAAAACAGGAATTCACACATTAGGCAGAAATGTCCACTTGG
>CAYJMX010000075.1:0-6105 GCA_964371485.1 uncultured Gammaproteobacteria bacterium
GATTAATTATAGCCTCATTTGCAAGTGTTAAATTTGGAATTAGACACAAGGATAAAAATATTAAAAATGTAGAAATCTTTTTCATATTAATAATTATACTTTTTTATTTTAAAAAGTACAAAATTATAAGTGGTTTTTGTTAAATTTATTTTGCACACTTATAATGTCACTTTTTAAATACTCGTTTACAGCACTTGTTGCAGCTTCAATTGTTTTATCAAGCTTTTCTTTTTCATCATTTTTAAAACTAGATAAAACATAATCGCTTAAATCCATAAAATCTGGTTTTGGCCCCACACCCACTTTTAATCGTCCGATGTCTTTTGAATTAAGAGTGTTTATAATACTTTTCATGCCATTATGAGAGCCATCAGAGCCATTTGCCCTAAATCTTAAAGTGCCAAGTTCAAGGGTCACATCATCATAAATAACTAAAATATCTTTAATATCAAGTTTGTAAAAATTCACAAGTTCGATAACCGCTCTACCGGACAGGTTCATATATGTTTTTGGCATTAAAAAAAGAGTGTCGCCGTCTTTTGCAAAAAATGATTGAAATTTATCGCTAAGAGTTAGGCCTTTTTCTTTTAAAAGGCTATCAATCACCATAAAACCAATGTTGTGGCGCGTGTTCATATATTTAACTTCTGGATTACCTAGCCCAATAATAGCTTTCATCTTTTACCTTCTTTTGTAATTAACTCTTTTGATTATTCTATTTACTAATTAAAAAAAACACAGATAAGGTTATAAGTCAAAATATCGCACAAAAAAAGAGGGTTGATTTATATGAAGAATAAAACAATTATCGAAGAGAAGAGCTCGCAAAAGGTTGCAAATTTTCTTCAAAAAACAAAATTACACAAAAAAGATTTTGCCCAAATGATTGGCGTAACGCTTTCTTATGTCTATAATTTGATTGATGAATCTATTGCCTTTTCATCACGTTCAACAACGCTAGAGAGAATCGCTGTTGTAATGGATATAAGGCCGGAGGAGTTTATTGAATATCAAATACCACAAGATGTTCCAGAGTACGATGAGAATCTTGAATTTTTAAAAGATGCTATAGTGCATAAGGGCATGGGCGTTGTTGATTTTTTAAGAAAATTTGATAGAAAAAAACGCCTACACCTTGTTGATATCTTGCGCGGTGCTAGGCCATTGTATATCGATTTTACCCTTTTAAAAGAGATAGCAGATGTTGTTGATATGTCTGAAATAGAGTTATATGAACTATTCTCTAGAAGGCTTAAAAAGTATCTTGATGATGGCGGCTTTAATTCTGTTAAAAATAAGGAGCTTCAAGAGGCTATGTTTGATGGCGCTAAGGGATATTTGAAAATTAAATAAAAATGAAATTGTAAACATTATTTACCATAGCTATGTAACATTCTTGACTTTAATTGTGCTTTTAAAATAAGATTGAAACATACTAGTAAATGAGGTTTTAATGAAAGGTTCATCTTTACACAGAGCTGGTTTATCCAGAGAAAATATGTCGCTATTAGAAAATTATGGCACATATGAAATTCAATCAGACACAAACTACAGAAGCTATTCAAACACGCAAGAGCAACAACTACAAAGTTCATATGACTCTTCTTCAAACAATCAGTCAAATGAATCTGAATTAGATGTGTTGTGGAGAAGCGTTAACAAAAATAACGACACAAGAACATCAAGACCAAAATCTGCTGGTGTATATTTAATTATCGGCTTTATCCTTGGATGCTTATTTATGGGTGTTGTTTCATTCATTGCTAGCATGTCAAGCGTAAAACCTGCAGCACAAGTTGAAGAAGTTGTTGTTAAAGAGCCAGAACCTTCAACAGTTTCTGTTATAGCCGCTGATGTTCCAAATTCACCACAAGTTGTACAAATCGCTTCAGAAGAAAAATATGAAATTCAATCTGGCGACACGCTTGATAAAATCGTTGTAAGATTCTTCGGTGATTATGATCTTGATAAAATTCAAGCAATTCAAAAGCTAAATAACATTTCTGACCCTACTGCAATTCAAATTGGTCAAGTAATTAGAATTCCTTTATCTACAAACTAAAAGCACTAAGGAATTTCATAAATGTAACAAAATTTGCCTCAAGTTATTGTATTTGAGGCTTTTTTGTGCGACACTAGACACTGTCTTAAAATTTACCAAGAGAGTGGAGTTATGATTAGCCGTCTGTTATTATTAACAACAATTATGTTTATGAGCGCAAATAAGAGTTTCGCATCAAGTATAGATCAAGCAGTTGATAAGTATTTTGCACCTTTTTCTGATGCTTTTTCAAATTTTGTTTTCACGCCAATTCAAATTTGCGGCGTAAATGTTCCAATTTTAATACTTGTTCTTATAATATCAAGTATAATTTTCAGTTTTTACTTAAGGTTTATTGGAATATGGGGCTTTAAACACTCTTTAGACAGAATTTTAGGCAAATTTGACAAAAAAGAAAATGACGGAAATGATGGCGAAGTAAGCTCTCTTGCTGCTTTTGCAACCGCTTTATCTGGTACTGTTGGACTTGGTAACATAGCTGGTGTTGCTATAGCAATATCAATTGGTGGCCCAGGGGCAATGTTTTGGATGTGCTTTGGCGCAATTTGCGGTATGGCAGCGAAATTCTTAGAGTGTACCCTGGCTGTAAAATATAGAAGATTCAACAAAGACGGTTCAGTATCTGGTGGTCCTATGTTCTACATAGCGCACGGCCTTACAAGAAAAGGCTTGCGTTGGTTAGGTCAGCCTCTTGCTTTGTTGTTTGCAGTTATGTGTATTCCAGGTGCGCTAGGCGGCGGGAACATGTTGCAAATCAATCAGGCAACTGCTCAAATGATAAATATAACTGGCGGTGAGGCTAGTTTCTTTGCTTCTCACAGTTGGGTATTTGGACTTATTGTTGCAGTTTTTGTTGGTTTAATTATCGTAGGTGGTATTAAATCAATAGCAAACGTGACTTCAAAAGTTGTTCCAATTATGTGTGGTGTGTATTTAACCGCTGCTATAATTATCATTGTTATGAATTTTGCTTTAATTCCACAGGTTGTGGCTACAATATTTAGAGAAGCATTTGTTCCAAACGCCGTAGCAGGTGGTATTATTGGTACAATCATAATCGGTTTAAGAAGATCTGTTCAATCAAACGAGGCTGGTACGGGTTCTGCCCCAATAGCATACGCTGCTGTTAAAACAAAAGAGCCTATCTCTCAAGGTTTTGTTTCTTTAATGGAACCGTTTTTAGATACTGTTGTAATTTGTTCAATGACTGCTTTTGTAATCATTATTACAGGAGAATATTTAAACTATAACACTTCAATCACTGGTGTTCAGTTGACTTCAAGCGCTTTTGAATCTGCGTTTTCATTCTTCCCATATATTCTTGCTGTTGTAATTATATTGTTTGCAATATCAACTATTTTAAGTTGGGCATATTATGGTCAAAAGGCTTGGACATATATGTTTGGTGAAGGCAAAAAGCGTATTAAGGCATATCAGTTTATGTTCTGCTTGTTTATTGTTGTTGGTTCTTCAATGAATCTTCAAAGTGTAATAGATTTTACGGACGCTACAATGCTTGCAATGGCTGCACCAAACTTAATCGCAATATTTATATTAATGCCAGAAATTAAAGAAGATTTAATCGATTATTGTAAAAGATATAATTTAAAGCACAAATTTATTGATGTGTGGCAAAAAGATGAAAAATCTGTATAGTTTTTATAGTCACGCTTTAGATAATCAAAAAGAAAATTCAAACTATAGAGAGCTTAAAAGCCTTGAATTTCAAGGTAAGTTTGTTGTTTCTCAAGGAAAAAAACTGTTAAACCTTTCTTCTAATGATTACCTTTCTATTTCAACAATAGATTCAATTAGAAATGAGTTTTTAAAAAGGTATGATAAACCCCTAAATCATCCATCGGCAAGACTATTATCAGCCAATAGTGAAAGCTATTTTGGCCTTGAAGAATTACTTAAAAAGTCTTTTGATAAATCAGGCGCCTTGCTTTTTAATAGTGGTTATCACGCAAATGTTGGCATTTACAGTGCACTTTTAAATTCAAATGACGTAATTTTTTGTGACAAGTTAAATCACGCATCTATAATTGATGGGATAAAATTATCTGGTGCTAAGATTATTCCATTTTCACATTTAGATTATGATGATTTGGAAAATAAATTAATAAAATATAGAAAAAAATATGACAAAGCGATAATAGCCTCCGAGAGCTTATTTTCAATGGATGGTGATTTCTGTAACTTGAATTCTCTTATAGAATTAAAAAAACAGCACGATTGCCTTTTAATAATCGATGAAGCGCATTCTTTTGGGGTTTATGGAAATGGCCTTGGGTATTGTGCTCAAGAGCAAGGGCTTAATGATGTGGACATATTAATGGCAACTTTTGGTAAGGCCGTTGGCTCTTATGGCGCGTTTTGTGTGGGAGATGATACTTTAATTAATTATTTAATAAACTTTTCTAGGCCTTTTATATTTTCAACTGTGTTCCCGCAAATTAGCGCGGAATTTTCAAAATATGTTCTTGAAAATCATATTTTAAATAATAATACCCTAGCTTCAAAACTGACTGAAATTAAAAACTATGTACACAATAATTTAAAAAATTTCGATATATTAGGCGATAGTTTTATTGTTCCAATTGTATTTGGCGAGAACAAAAAAGCGGTTGATGTTGCAAATTACCTTAGGGATAATGGCTTTTATGTTATGCCAATAAGGTATCCAACTGTTGCAAAAAACTCCGCTAGAATAAGAATTTCTCTAAATAGCGCAATTACAAAAGAGGACATTAATCCACTTTTTGAAATGCTTTCAAGCTTAACGCCTTAAGATAAATTGCAGGTAAAACAATTAGTGTTATAAAAATTGAACTCATCAGTCCAAAGATTATGGCAACTGCTAATGATTCAAACATTGGATCTTGTCCAATCCAAAGGGGCAACATGCCTGCTATTGTGGTAGATATCGTTAAAAACACAGGTTTGACCCTTTTTCTTATTCCCTTTTGTATTTTTAATTTCTCACTTAAATTACTCTCTTTTTTCATCTCTTTTTCAATGGTGTCAATTAAAATTACCCCGTTATTTGTCGCAATTCCAATTAGGCATATGTAGCCTAAAAATGTCATAAAGCCAAAGTCGCTGAATGTAATTAATAGCCCGATGTTCGCTCCACTTAAAGCTCCAATTGCCCCTGTTAAAATAATGGCTGGTAATTTTATTGAATTAAAATAGCCGATAAGTAAAATTGCAATAATTGAAAATGCTATTGGAATTTTATCCGATATGGATTTATTCCCTTTTTTTGAATTTTCAACACTACCACCTATGGCGTATTTATATCCTAGCGGGTAGTCTATGCTTTTTAAATAAGGTGTAATTTTTTTAATGACCTTATCGGCACTTGTTTTGTTGTTTATGTAACCTTGAATTGTTACAGTTAAAAAGCTGTCGTACCTAAATATTTTTGGATATCTAAAATCTAGCTCTAGTTTTGCAATTTGTGATAGCGGGATTGGCTTGTTGTATTTTTTAGAAAAGATATCTATAGATGTTATGTCGCTGTATTTTTCTATTGTTGAATTTTGCAATTTATATATAATTGGTATGCTATTAGAATTTTCTATATAATAAGACACTTCCTCGCCATCAATTGAACTATTTAAGGCGTTTGCGATTTCATTTTTATTAATCAAATTAAAAGCAGCTGAATTATCATCTGTTTTAATTTTAAAAAACGCCGTCTTTTCTCCCCAGTCGTCTTTTGCAAGTGTTACCCCTTTTATTTTCCTTAGTTCTTCTTGTACTTTTCTTACAATTTTAAAAATTTCATCTGTTTCATACCCTGAAATTCTTATCTCTACTGGCGCGTCATATGGTGGGCCAAGTGGCACCTTTCTTATTATGGTGTTTGAATTTAATATATTTTCTTTGCAAAAATATTCTACTTTTTTAATTATTTTATCTAAATTTTTATAATTTTTTGTATTTACTAAAATCATCCCATAATTAGGTTTTGGCGCATCAGGTGAGGCGCTTAGGACATATCTTGGCGCACCGTGCCCTATAAAACTTGTGTAATT
>CAYJMX010000075.1:6115-7328 GCA_964371485.1 uncultured Gammaproteobacteria bacterium
CAATCTCTTCAACTGTTCTTTTTGTCGCTTGAATGCTTGAGTTCTCGCTTAAATTAAGCTCAATTTCAAAGGTTGCCCTATCTGAATCTGGAAAGAAGATTTTAGGTACAAAGTTAAATAAAATAAAAGAAATAAGTGTGAAAATAATAAAATATAAAATTAATTTATCAGGCTGTTTGAGGCTAAATCTTATAAATTTTGAAAAATATTTTGTTATTTTAAAATTTTTCTGTTCATTGTTTTTTTCCCTAATAAATTTTGTCATAAGATAAGGCAAAAGAGTAATAGATAGTAGCCATGAGCTTAAAAGGGTTATAATTACTACTTTAAATAGGCTTGATGTGTACTCGCTTACTGCAGATTGTGCTAGATATATTGGCAAAAACGCACAACTTGTTATAAGTGTTGATATTAAAAGCGGGGTTTGAAAAGTTCTGCAAACTGAAATTGCCCCTTCTTCTTTAGAGTTTAAGTTTGAGTTGCTGAATTTCCTTAAAATGCCCTCAGATATAACAATTGAGTTGTCTACTAAAATTCCAAGTGATATTATTAGAGCACTCAGCGATATTTTATCAAGCCCGATTTTAAAAAATCCCATAATAAAAAAAGAAGTAAAAATTGTAATGGGTATTAAAAGTCCCGTAATAAGTCCAACTTTAACCCCTAAAATAAGTAGAATTAGCGCCATAACAACAGCTATACTTTGCACAAGGCTTGAGGTGAACTTGTCGGTTAAATATTTAACATAATCCGCCTGAAAACTTACAATTTTAAGCTCTATTCCAATTGGGAATGAATTGTTTAGCTCTTTTATTTTCTCTTTAATCTTTTTGCCAAAGTTTAAAATATTCTCGCTTTCTTTCATTGAAATCGCGACTATTAAGCATTTTTCTCCATTTGTCCTGCACATTGGACTTTGGGGCTTAATGTATTCTTTTTTAATTTCAAAAATATCTTTAAATCTAAGGTTTGAAAGGCCTCCTGTATTTATAATAATGTTTTCAATGGCTTTAATGTCGCTTGTCTGATTTTGACTTTGAATTAAAATATAATCATCCTTTATTTCAATTCGACCGCTCGGTTTTATACTGTTCATCCCCTCAAGTGCTTCTTTTACGTCCTTTAAACTAATGTCATATTGAGCTTGAGTTGTATTTTTATAATATAGATAAACGCATTCTTCTTGCTCACCAAGTATTTCGACTTTTGAACT
>CAYJMX010000076.1:0-1166 GCA_964371485.1 uncultured Gammaproteobacteria bacterium
ATAAAGATTTCAACCTTACTTATGTGGCTAAAACCATTATTGCACAAATCAGAATAATATTCTAATAAATTTATAAATCTTTTCAATTAACCCAAAAATGCTTGATTAACAAGTGCCGCAGCATCAAGTGCCGAAGCCGTTGGAGCCTCGAGTGCTGGAGGTTGAGTAACAAAAAATGCACTCTGTGCGTATAATTCTAGGTTTTGTAGTTCATTTTTCTCATTAATATTTCTAGAACTGCTTTGCTCGGTTCTTAACGCAGTCATAAAAGCATTATAATCGGCAGTCTGATCACCTGTTGGTGCAAGAGCAAATCTATCCATAATTCCTTGCCATGGGAGCGCATCTGTAGTGGTCTTATTAGAACCTTGTTGCACGTCATAACTGCCATACAAGGCATAATAACTCTCCATTGCATCATAAAGATTTTTCATATCTTCATACGGACTATCTGTCTTTGAAATGCCGAATTGAGCCATTAAATATGCAAGTCTGTCTGTACTAACTGTGCCGCCAAAAAACTCACTCTGATAGCTTTCATAGCTAACATAATTTACATAATTTGAGCTTACACTTTGTACTGACATCTAAAATATGACTCCTTTACATTTATATATGTGCCACAAAATGTTATTTTTTTAACAAAAAAAAGTGAGCACTTGGCTCACTTGAGTTTATATAAGTTTATTTACTACTTAGATTTACTACTTAGAAATTGAATCAATAAAAGATTCTTTCGTTCTCAAACTAGCATCTGCAAATGCATCTGCTGTCATTCTTGCTGCGGTATCGTCAGCCTCTCTAATTGCCATTTTTTTAGCTTGATTAGCACCTTTTTTCCAGAATGTTGGGATGGTCGATGGGCTAAATAAATCTTTAAATCTGTCGCCAATGGTTTCTTTCATAGTTTTCACTACTTCACCATCTGCCACTATATCAATTCTACCTTTTGACTTAACTACAGCGTCTACTGGATAAAATTGGTGTCTTGCAACAGTTTTATTGTAATCGGTAACAAATTTACCTGTATCTTTTGCAGCACCAGCTGCTCTTTTTAAAATATCTGTGTTTGGAATTCTTAATGCCATTCCGAAATTTTGTTGTGAGTTGCCTACTTGCATCTTTTTCTCCTTTAGCTACATTGATTATGCATTTATAAAACATAT
>CAYJMX010000076.1:1176-7239 GCA_964371485.1 uncultured Gammaproteobacteria bacterium
CCTAATATTAATAAATGTTAATATTAGGGAAATGCGCTTTTAGTCGGTATAATTAAATAAAAAAAGGAAAAATTGTGAAAAAGAATATTTATACAGATTTAGGCAATGTTAATCTAGTTAAAATGGGCGTGATTGGTTTATGTGTAATCATTTTTGCAGCCGTTGGCGCAACGTTTTTCCTTAAATACTCTTCATACAGCTTTGCAGACTATGTTTATAAAAAAGAAGATTTAGAAATAAAAGATATAGATGATACACAAGAAGAAGAACAAAGGGAAGTTAAGCTATTACTTGTGGATGAAATTCAGCTTGAAAAATTTATTGATGCGATAAAGGAAAATAATTTAGCAAAATTATATGAGCACAAAAAAACAGTAACTGATTTAAATCAATACAACAAAGAAGGTACTACAGCACTAATTGTTGCAGCAGGCATTGGAAATATTGAAATGGCAAAACTCATTTGCGAATGGGGAGCAGACATTGATTTAGCTGAAAATGAAATCAATAACAATGGCAACACTCCTTTAATTGCAGCACTTAAAAACTCACATGATGCGACTGCTGTTTATTTTCTAGAGCACGGCGCAAATAGCAACATATCAGACATTGATAAAAACTATCCAATACATTTTGCAGCTCAAAATGGATGTCTAGAATCCATTAAACAGTTTATTAAGAAAAGAGCAGACATAAACCGTCTAGATAAAAATAATCTTTCACCACTAGCGCTTGCAATTATAAATGGCCATCAAACGGTAGGAAAATACCTTATTAAATACGGTGCTGATTTAAATATGTCATACACGCAAAATGGCAGCGAAGAGCAAATGAGCACAATTGAACTAGCGCTATATAATTCTCAAGATGAAGTTGTAAGCTACCTTATTAACAATGGACAAAAAATCTCAAAAGATTCGAAATATCTGTTTAAAGCAATAGATGATAAAAACGCAAATCTAGTTGCGCTGCTTTTATCTAACGGTGTTGATACAAAATCTTATAACAAAGACGACTTAACACCTTTTAGATACGCTTTATCAAAAAATTCACTAGATGTTATCAAGCAGTTCATTTTAAATGGTGAAAACGTTAACGAAGACTTTAAAGACGGTACAACGCCACTTATAATTGCTATCACTAATGGCAATATAGAGCTTGCTAAATTTTTAATTGAATCTGGCGCAAAGATAAATAAAAAAGACAGCAATGACAAAACTGCCCTAGATTATGCCATAGAATTAGACAACAAGGACATCATAAATCTGCTTGCACCTAGTGAGGAAGAATTAAACTAATCTTGTTTGCATTTTTTATATTCATCAATTAAAAGAGGAATACAAATTACAAAACAAATCACGGCAGCGGCACTCCAGAAAATTAATGCGCCATTCCAGCTATATTTATCAATAGCATAGCCCGTACCTGTTGAAGATAAAACGGCACCGACATATCCGAAAATTCCAGTAAATCCAACAGAAGCGGATGCTACCTTTTTTGAACTTGATTCAACAGCACACAATCCACCAATTAAAAGCTGTGGGCCGGCTGTAAAAAATCCAATTAATGATACAAGTATTATATCAAGCACGTTGTTGTGACTAAAAGGTAATAGAGCAATACACAGGCCAACACCAAATAAGAATATTAAATTAATAGGCATTCTTTTGCCCTTGAATAATTTATCAGAGAAGACAGAGGCTAAAATTGCCCCAAAGATACCAGCAAAAGCAAGGAAGCTAAGCTTGTGTGTAGCAAGCGTGATATCATCATGCTTAACTTCAACTAAATACTTTATAACCCAATCTTCTGTGCCATATCTTACAATATAAACAAACACGTATGCTATAGCAAGTAGCCAAATTGTTTTGTTGAATAAAATATATTTTCTGAATATTTTTAAATAACTCCAGCTATCTTCTTCAGCTGCTGCCACCTGACAAGTAGGTTCTTCGTTTCTGTATTTTTCAATTTCAGGTAGACCAACAGTTGAAGGCTTGTCCCTTAATCTTTCAAGTAGCCAAATACCTGTTAAGATACAAAGTGCACCAGGCACGATAAAGATGCCATTTAAGCCCCAATATTTTACGGCAAAACCAGATATTACAACGGCAAAATATACACCAATTTGATGCGAAGTTGACCAAATTGACCATTTTGAGCCACGTTCAGACTTTGAGAACCAATAGGTTAAGCTTTTTGCAATCGGAGGAAAGCCCATTGATTGAAAAAATCCATTAGCCCCCCAGAAGAATGCCAACACCCAAAGTAATATTGAAATTGGAGGCAATCCGAAAAATGAAACTTCATTTGGAGTGATAAATTGCGCACTTAGCGCAAAACATATGTTTGCTATACCACTAAAGATGAGTGCTATAGACATAAACTTTCTTACATCGGCATTATCTGCCACCATTCCATTAACAAATTTACCAATACCATATGTTAAATATAAAGAACTACCAAGTAGACCAAGCTGGACATTTGTAAAGCCATATTCTGATGATAACAATGGAAGTGCTACAGTTATGTTTTTTCTACAAATATTATAGACAATGTAGCCTATAAAACATGAGTAAAATATTCTCATTCTAAAGTGAGAATAAGTCTTTTTAATTTGCTCCTCATCGCTCAGCGGTTCGATGTCATTTGGTGCTTTAAAGTAATTTATAAAAGAATTAAATATTTTCATTCCCCTATGGTAATTTATTTTGACAATAAAATCAAATGAAATTATTAATTATACTTTAAATACTTGTTATTTAACTTTGATGTATCAAGTGCCTGATTCAATGCCAATGTATCACCTTGAGCGTTTGACGTGGTTTCATCCGACTTCTTCTCGCCCTTGTTAATAACATTATCCTTTACCCATTGAGCCAATGGAGTTGAAATAAATGGTACTATCATTCTCTTTGCAACAACAGTTGCACCAATTAGAGAAACAATAGCGCCTAGCGACTTTGCACCACTGCTCTTGGCTGATTTAATAGCTTTATCGAAAAGTTCTTGATTGAATTTTTCACCTAGAACTTTTTTGCTTGATTCTGCAATTTTTTCTAAATTTTTGTCTTCAAATATTTTTCCAAATGTCTTATCAAACATATTATTTCTGAATTTTTCATTTGACAGCGTGAAGAAAGTTAAGAACTGTGTAGCGATCATAAGTGCGCCATTTGTCATATCAAGCGCTGCAACAAATTTTCTTTTTTCTTCTGGGATGCTCTCGTTTGCCAATGATTGATTTACATAATACACACAACCAATAGCATCTTTTAAAAGAATAGATGAAAGCGTGGTACCAGCGATAAATCCAGCCTTGTTATTTCTGAATTGTTCAGCACCTTTTTGCATTACTTTTGAGTTTAAAACCTTAGAAATCATTACTTAGCCTCCTTCGTTTGAGGGGCCTTGTCTTCTTTTACAAGATCAGGGAAGAACTTTTCAACGAATTTCGGATAAACCCAATTTAACGCTGTACAACTAACAGGTACCGTACTAACAGCCAGAACTAAACCTGTTATAGCTTTAAGCCATTTAACGTTAGAGTCAACATTTTTAACTTTTTTTAGAACAGCTTGGAACAAATCACCTTGGACTCCAGCTTTTTTCATCTTGTCCATTTCATTTGCGATCTGCGTTATTCTTATAGTATCAGCTGCTTCGTTTATTCCATCAGCTGCAACTTTTCCTTCTTTTTTAAGCGTTTTTACAATATAACTTTTATCTTGTAAGAAGCTCTTATCATATAAATCGCCAAGTTTTCCGTTTTGAATACCTTTATTTAAAAGCATATTAGCAGGTATTACAACACCAGCTTGCATAAGCACAGAAAGAACAGCCGAGATTGGCTGTCTTAGAGCTGAATATTGCTTAGTTTTTTCATCAGTTTTAGCCAGTGGATTATTTGCGATAAAAACTGGCGCGACAAGGCCAGTACCGACTGCGTTAATTACAATTGTGGACAATTCTGTACCCAAAAATGATTCAGCTTTTTTCAAGTTCTGAAGGGGTTTTGGAAGTGCTGCTGTAACAACTTTTTCCATTTCATCAGCTTGTCTTATACGCTTTGCTATTTCTGCTCCGTATTTATTAACGGCAATCATTTTGAACTCCACATATTTTCCCTACATATATATAAAAACATTGGCACAAAAAAAATTGCCCAAAATGCCTGTTGAATAAGGAATGTAGAAGATACACTTAATAAAAAAAGCCCGATTTCTCGGGCTTATGTGTACATTTTTTATTGTTGTTTTAAAATAAATTCGATATCCTTATCCCCTCTTCCAGATAAATTTACCAAAATACTTTCGCCCTTTTTCTCTTGAGCGAGTTTAATTGCAAACGCTAAAGCATGGGAACTTTCTAAAGCAGGAATTATGCCCTCTTGTCTTGATAATTCATAAAATGCATCTAAGGCTTCTTTATCACCTGCTGTTTTATATTGCACTCTGCCAATTTGGTTCAAATAGCAGTGTACAGGTCCAACACCAGGGTAGTCAAGGCCACTAGCAATAGAATACGTACTAGAAGGTTCGCCTTGCTCGTCTTGCAAAAGTAGGCATTCAAAACCGTGGATTTTACCTTTTTTACCATATGAAATAGTTGCAGCATTTTCGCCAATTCCATCACCCCTGCCCATTGGTTCAACTCCAAAAATATTAACATCATTGTCATCTAAAAAGGCTTTAAACATGCCAATTGCGTTTGATCCACCACCAACGCAAGCGACAATATTATCAGGATTTTTGCCACATAATTCATTAAATTGAATTTTGGCTTCTCTGCCTATAACAGATTGAAAATATTCAACCATCATTGGAAATGGATGAGGACCAACAACTGAACCAATTGCATACAAAGCTGTGTCGTATTCTTTAGAATAAGCAACAAAAGCCTCATCAACTGCTTCTTTTAATGTTTTAGCACCACTTGTAACGCAAACAACATTGGCACCTAAAACTTTCATTTTATCAACATTTGGCTTTTCTTTTTTAATATCAACTTCACCCATATAAATATCGCACTCCAGTCCCATTAAGGCAGCAGCCGTAGCTGTTGCAACACCGTGTTGACCTGCTCCTGTTTCAGCAATTAATTTCTTTTTGCCCATTCTCTTTGCCAAAAGTGCTTCACCTAGTGAGTGATTGATTTTATGAGCACCTGTGTGATTTAAATCTTCACGCTTTAAATAAATATCTGCACCATATTTTCTTGACAGGTTTCTTGCAAAATAAATTGAACTTGGACGACCAACATAATGTCTTAAAAGATCATTTAGTTCATTATTAAAATCACAATCATTAATTGCTTCAGTAAATGCTTGAGTAATTTTATCAAATTCTTTGTCTAATTCTTCTGGCAAAAACCTTCCGCCAAATTCTCCATAAAGCCCGTCTTTGTTAAGCTTGTCGCATGCTAAGTTGTTCATATTTTCTCCTTCGTTTGTTACTGTTGATAGTAACATCATAACCGAGAAAATCATTTTGTCAAGAGCAACTAATGTGCTATATTAAAATAATGGAAAAAATAGTTAAAACATTTAAACCCAATAGTAAGCAACAAGAAGCAATAGACAATATATGCGGACAAGTTATGCTACTTGCGGGCCCTGGAACAGGTAAAACTTTTACACTAATTAAAAGAATAGAAAAAATGGTGTCCAATGGCGTGAATCCAACAAAAATCCTTTGTTTAACTTTTTCTGACGCTGCAGCCAATGAAATGAGAGATCGCTTAATCAAGGCTTTGGGCATCAAAGGATCAAGCGTAAATGTTTTTACTTATCACTCATTTTGTAATGAAATAATAAAACAATTTCCAGATGAATTTCACTTATCAAACTCCGTTAGGCTAATTAACGATACTGAGAAAATTACAATAATGAAACAGTGCGTTGATGAGGCAAACTTAATTCATTATGTAGCGCCAAACGCTGGAAGATATTTCTACGTGCCACAATTCTGTGATAATGTAGGCAAAATTAAGGCTCAAAGAATAAGCAAAGACGAGTATTATGACTGCTTTGACACAAATCCAGAGTATAATCAAAAAATTAAA
>CAYJMX010000077.1:0-6145 GCA_964371485.1 uncultured Gammaproteobacteria bacterium
GTTGAATAAAATAACACCTGCATTAAAGTAATCTTCATCTTGCTTTAGGCCTATCTTTGCTTTGTAATTAGACTTCAAGATATATAGATCCGGTACAGCCGAGCAGTAGTAATCTTCGATGTTCGTATTATATAATTCATCAAGCTTCTCATCAACAATGAGGTCGACATCAAGATACAAGACTTTATCCAATTTTGGAAGTGCTTGTGCTAAGACATATCTATAATATGTCTCAATGGATATGTGATCCATTTTTATTTCAAAATCTTTAAATAGGCTAGGATCTACATCTATATAGTCTAGTGAAAAATTATTATAATTTCCAGATAATCCCCCTATTTTTTCTTTTGAGGCATTGCTCAAATCAGAAGTAAGAACATAAAAATTAAAATAGGCCTTTTTGTCATTATGTAATATTGACGTAAGTGTCACTGCAAGGTGTTGTGCGTATGCATCGTTAATGCAAAAGCAAATTGATTTTTTTTCTAATCCCATAAATCCGCCTCTTATTACCAAGAATACTAGCATAGAATCTTTATGTTGTAAATATAATTTATAATGTCAGCATTTTTTATTTTTCTATTGCTATGCTAAAATATGCATATGCAAAAGAATAATGTATTAGTTATGGCAATTAGCGCCATCTTGTTTCTTGTAATGATGACGGTAGGTTTTGAAATAACCAAAAAGCAAAATGCCACAATAGGAGCACTTGAGAAGCAACTTGAGCAAAAGCAAGTTGAAATTTCAGAGTTAAATAAAAAGCTTGCTGTGAATGAAGATGGTAAGCACAGAATTGAGATTGAAGTACAAGAATGCATCAAAGAGCAAAATTATACAACGTATGGCATGAATAAATGTGTTTATGCTTCTGAAGAGAAATGGGAAGAGGAAATTAAACTCCACCTTGAAGCTATAAAAAAATCACTTCCTGAAGAGGAATTTGTAGCAATTGCAGAATCTCAAGATAAGTGGCTGGCCTATAGAGAGTCGCAGATTAAAGCTATAAAAGCAGTACTGAGTGACAAAATGGGAAGTATTTATTCAAATTATAAAAGCGCTGATACTGTCGGTATAACTGAAACTAGAGCGAAACAACTAGGCGCTTTTGTTCAATATCTAGAATGATATTCTCCTTTTTTGTAACAAACTTGTTACATATTTTTAATTATTAGCAATTTTTATTTTCAGCATACTTTATTTATCCACTATGAATATATTATTAAATAAAATTAATCTATCAGCTTCATCGGCACAAAATACACCTTCTTTTAAAGGTAAAGAGTGTGCAAAGTGTGAAGAAAAAGAACAAATTAAAGAGCTTGCTGCGTATCACACTCCCGTGTTTATGATTGAAAAACCAAAAGCTAGCAGAGTTAGCGCTTGGAGTGAAGATCAAAAAATACCAAGAGATTTAAAGAATGAGCTCGATGGTCTAATGGGTGTGTTTTTGGTAAGCAGTAGCGTGTATCGTAAAAATTCTGAGGTTTATGCTACAGGTAATCTTGAAGAATATTTGAGTGCAGCTATAACTAAGCGTGAAAATCCAATTAATGACAGAGTATTCCATGTAACTCGCGACAGCGCGGTAGATTCAATCTTAAAGAATGGATTTGATTATAGTAGAGCTAATGCTTCAAGATCTGGTCCTGGGGTATATTTTACTGATAATCCATTCTGGGGAAGGGCAATGATTGGAAGAGATAATCCAATTATGAGTGCCAAAATAAAAGGAGTTTCAGGCAGTGTTAACAAGAACTTCTTTGATAAAATATTTGATTGCAAAGAATACAGGGAAAAATTTGCTGAAACTGTGGCACAGTTCGATCCAAAGGCTGATCCGCGTAAAGTGTTAAATGTGTATGCAAGAGAAATTATTACCGATAAATTAGGCTACGATATTCTTACAACAGGAGGCGGTGGAGGTATCCATTATATCGTGTACAATCCTAATTCAATTAGTGGTATAACTCATGAAAAAGACTTTGGAAGCAATGAAGACCACGGCATTCCATCTGATTACTTCACTCAGTCTTACTAATATGTTTTTCTAAAATACCTGCAATTCTCTTTTGATTCGCTCTTTGTGCTATTTCAAGAGAGTTTGAGCCTTTTTTGTTTTTTGCTTTAATGTCTGCTCCAGATTTTACAAGCACATTTACAATGTCAATTTCACCATTGAATGCGGCGATCATTAGCGCACTTACACCATCGTTATTTTGCGTGTTCACATCTGCTTTTTTTGATATTAAAAATTTAACTATGTCTAAGTTGCCATTTTGAGCTGATAAAATTAATGCCGTATTGCCATCTTCGTCTTGCTCGTTTATGTTTGCGCCATTATATACAAGAAATTTTGTAAACTCTTCTTCAAATTTTTCTTTTTGCTTATATCTTATTACTTCAATCTTTTTTTCTTGCTCTTCTTCAATTGCCGTATCTTCTTTTTTCTCTTCTTCTGGTTTTTTAACAACTTTTTTAGGTGCAGGCTTTGCGCTCATATGAAATGTTGGCTCTTTTTTAGATTTTTGAGCAATTATTGAATACATAAGCGGGCTCCAGCCTGTATTATCCTTTAAATTGATTTGAGCGCCGTTTTTAATAAGATACTTTGCGCCATTGTGATAGCCTTTAGCGATAAATATTATCAAGGGTGTGCGACCTTTTGAGTCTTGAACATTGACGTCTGCACCGTTTTTTACTAGATAGTCAACACGAGGGTAATTTGACGCCTTACAAGCGTTTAACAAAAGGTTTTCACCTTCATTATTCACCTGATTTATATTGGCACCTTTTTCAAGCAATTGTTTAATCAGTATAAAATCATTATTTTTCATAGCAAACAGTAACGCGCTGTTACTGTTGTTATCAGCTACATTTAAATCTAAGTCTAGAGTAAGAAGATATTGCACTATATTTTTCTTCTTATCTTTAATTGCAAGCATAAGGCAAGTCTCACCAAGCTCATTTTGCTCGTCAGTATCCGCGTTTTTGCTTATGAAATATTTTACTAGTTCTAAATTTCCGCTTTTTACAGCTGTGATTAGCAATGTGTTTCCATTATCATCTTTTTTGTTAATTCTAATTCGTTTACTTGTTAATTCTTGAACTTCAAGTAGGTTGCCCTCTTTTGTGTGATTGAAAATCTGGTCGTACTCAACATTAAAGAATGCATGTGATGGAGCTGATATTAATAATGCGCTTAATAAAATAAAAAGTTTTTTCATTGCTTCTCCAGTTTATAATTACTTACTATACATCATTTCGCGTTTTTTCAAAACAGTATCGTTTTTAAGATAATCATCGTACTTGTTATAAACATCTATGTAGCCATTATCTGACACTTCGATAATTCTATTTGCAACAGTTTGAATTAGCCTATAGTCTTGAGATGAGAATAAAACTGTTCCTGTGTAATCATTTAATGCGTTGTTTAAAGATGTTATAGATTCAAGATCAAGATGGTTTGTTGGTTCATCAAAAATTAAAACATTTGAAGCTTCAATCATCATTTTAGCTAGAATGCATCGTACTTTTTCGCCACCTGATAGAACATTAACCTTTTTATCAGCGTCTTCACCAGAGAAAAGAATTCTTCCTAAATACCCTCTTAGATAGTTAACGTGTTGATCTAAAGAGTATTGAGCAAGCCATTCCATTATGCTTAAATTATTCTCAAAATAAAAGTTGTTATCCATTGGGAAATATGATTTTTCAGCTGTAACGCCCCATCTAATTTCACCTGAATCCGGCTTTGTTTTGCCATCTAACATATCAAAAAGCGTTGTTAGAACAAGTGGGTCTTTTGCAATGAACGCAATTTTTTCCCCTTGCGTTACTTCAAAGCTGAGGCTCTTGATTAACAAATTATCATCAACAGATTTTGAAAGATTTTTTACAGTTAAAATGTCTTTTCCTGGCATTTTCCCATAGGTAAATCTAATGCTAGGATATTTTCTTGAAGATGGTTTAATCTCTTCAAGGGATAGTTTATCAAGCATATTTTTTCTTGAAGTAGCCTGTTTTGCTTTTGAGGCATTGGCGCTAAATCGAGCAATGAATGTTTTAAGCTCTTCCATTTTTTCTTCAGTTTTTTTGTTTAATTCTTCTTTTTGCTTTTGAATTAACTGACTAGCCTGCGACCAGAAACTGTAGTTCCCAACATATAACTGTATGTTTTTGTAATCAATATCCGCCATATGAGTACAAACGTTGTCTAAAAATTTTCTATCGTGAGATACTACAATAACTGTGTTTTGGAAGTTAATTAAAAACTCCTCAAGCCAGCTTATAGTGTTTAAGTCAAGGTGGTTTGTAGGTTCATCTAATAGTAGGATATCAGGGTCGCCAAACAATGCTTGAGCAAGCAATACTCTTACTTTTTCACTACCTGATAGTTCGCTCATTAAATTATAATGCGTGTCTGCTTTGATGCCTAATTCATTTAGTAGTGTCGCCGCCATTGATTCTGCTTGCCAGCCATCAAGTTCAGCAAATTGTGCTTCTAATTCTCCAACTTTAATGCCGTCTTCATCGTTAAAATCTGGCTTACAGTATAATGCGTCTTTTTCTTTCATAATGTCATAAAGCTTTTTATGCCCCATTATAACTGTGTCAATTACGTTGTATTCGTCAAATTCAAAGTGGTTTTGTTTTAATACAGCTATTCTAGAGTTTTTTTCGATGTTTACTTTACCTGAAGATGATTCAACATCTCCTGATAGAACTCTTAAAAATGTACTTTTTCCAGAGCCGTTTGCCCCAATAAGTCCATAGCAGTTGCCTTTTGTAAATTTTATACTTACGTTTTCAAATAATGTTTGCGATCCAAACTTTACCGTTAATTTTTCTGTTGTTATCATTTCATCTTCTCTTTTTGCTAGTTAATACAATTATTATAGACTAGACATAGATATTTTATCTTTTCTTTTGTAACGATATGTAAAAACTAAAGTGAAGTCATTTTCACAGAACATTAAGCTTGCAAATGTGTGAATAATTGCAATACTTACAACCCTTTGAAGCTAAGTTTGGTTCAAACTTATGCGAATTAATGTCTTGATATACATTTTTTATCAATTCTTCAATGTATTTCAAATCACTTTCATCTAGCTCTCTATATACATTTTTTTGCGGGTCTTGCGGGAAGATTAGGCCGACTTTAGAAACTTTTTCACCCGTTGCTTTTTCAAAAATATATTTATAAAAACAAAGTTGATTAAACTCTTTTTCAAAGTCACCACCGACACAAACCTTTGTAGATGCCTTTGGAGAGCCCGTTTTAAAGTCGTATAGCTCATATGTTCCATCTTTGCTGATTTCAATTCTATCAATTTTTCCGGTGATAAAATGCTTATCTATTGGAATATTTGTGTAAGATTTTTCAAGTTCAAAAATCCTATCTGGAGGGATTTGAGAGAATACTGGATAATAATTTTCAATAATTTTTAAACCTTGTTTTACATATTTTTCTTGATTTGCAAAATCGGAGAATTTTGTGATTTCTACTTCGTTGTTAAATTCCTCTAGTATCGATTCAATTTCAGGGTATTTTTGAGTGTTTTTTGCCGTATTTGCGGCTTTTTCAAATATTTTATGAATAAGTGAGCCAAAATTTGCCGCATCCCAAGAAGCCTCTTGGATGTCGATTTTTAGGACTTTTGTGTAGAAAAATTTCCTTGGACAATCAAGATAATCATTAAGCCTGCTAGGTGATAATACAATTGATTTAATGCGTTCAGTTATTTCATCCTTAAAAGTTTCATCGTTGTTTATTGAACAAGACTGCATTATTTTGAAGCTTTCAAGCATAATGTCTTCTTCTTTATATTCAAATTGTTTTGAATCAAAATTGTAATCAATTTCTGATAAATATTTTGTTATTTGTTTAGGTTTTTTATTTGTATAATCCGAGAATGATAAATATAGTGCGTATTTTGCCCTCGTAATTCCGACAAAAAGTAATTTTAAATTCTCAGCATCTTTTTGACTTTCTTCTTTTGTCATCTGAAAAACAAGCTTACCATCTTGATTTGACCTGTATTTTTCCCACTTGTCAGCTGTCAGATTTGGCAAAAATACATATTCAAATTCTCGACCTTTGGAGCCGTGATATGTGCATAATTGCACCATGTTTTTAATCGTT
>CAYJMX010000077.1:6155-7223 GCA_964371485.1 uncultured Gammaproteobacteria bacterium
CTGGCTTCATCAACAACTTTTTTAAGAGCCATAATATTTTCCATTTTATTTTCATCAAGCTGGTGAAAGTAGGAAAGAATACCTGTTTCATTTACGATTTTGATAATAGAGTTTCTAAGGGTGTTTGTTTTAATGAATTTTTTCATGTAGAAAAAAGTGTTTAAAAAGTTATCAATGGCCGCTTTATCTTCCCAAGCTGTGTCGTTTTTTAAAACATCAATTAAATTAAACTGTTCCTTATGTGCCTTGTGCTCTTTTTAAATAATCAAGATTGTTAATTTTAAAGGGTTCTGACAATAAAATAGGATATATCTTGTCGGCTGATACTATGTGATTGTTTAAAATTTTTAAAAAGAAATATAAAATTAAGCTTGATCTAATTTCAAAAATACTTTTTGTGCTGTTACTTTGTGAGTCTATATTTTTAGCCTTAAGTAGTTCGCTTAAGGTTAGAAGCTCGCTTCTTTGTTTGCAAATTATAGCGATTTCAGATAGTTTTTTCTCTTCATTGTCATCAACAGGGCAAGAAGAGCTGTTTATAATATTTTCAATCTCATCTACTATAAAATTAAGCTCCTGAATGTTTTCTGCAAATTGCAACCTTTGGATTTTTTGAGTTTTAGATATTATATTCTCATTTTTCGCCACAAGTTCTTTATTGATGCCATATTTGGCGAATGATAAATCGCACTCTAGTCTTGAACTGTCTTGCGATATAACCTTGTAACTTAAATCAAGCACTTCTTGAGAGGAGCGGTTATTTTCATTTAGGCAAATGACTTTTAAATCTGGAAACTTCTTTATAAATACAGATAAATTATCGCTCTTGGCACCTTGAAAGCCATATATAATTTGATCATCATCACCAACGACAAATATATTCTTATCCTTATTTGCTGAAATTAAAGCAAAAATTACCTCATTTTGTGACTTGTTTGTGTCTTGATACTCGTCTACTAGAAAATGGTCATATTCATTTGATACTTTGTTTAGGAATTCTGGATCCTCATCAAAAGCGTCAAGTACAAGGTTAATCATATCGCTAAAATCAATGAGGTTTAATTCTCT
>CAYJMX010000078.1:0-7119 GCA_964371485.1 uncultured Gammaproteobacteria bacterium
GTATTTTTAAAGGTGAATTCTATGGCTGTTCTAAATAATGGATAAGGCGCATACATATATGACTTGTATTCTTCGCTTTGATATGGATCAAGCTTAAAAATGTATTTGAAATCAGCCTCTTGCAGTTCATCATATATTTTATAATAATCTGTGTTCTCGACTTTAATTCTATTTTGACTACCAAATTCATTGCCATTTGGCTTTCTTTTTTCAATGCAATGGCCAGCAAGATTTATAGACATAAATAGTGCCAAGAAAAAGACGAAAAATTTTACAAATTTGTTATGCGATTTTACCATATTTGCCATATCCATTCCTTTAATGCTAACATATTATCTATGGAAAATAAAGCCTTAAACGATAATATTGGTGCCATTAGACGATATGATAGCCTGTTGTGTGATAACATTTTAATGATTCAGGAGTTTAAATCAAGTTTTGAACTAAGACAAAATCAAAATGAAACGCACAATTTAATATACAACAATGTCGCACTGCACTCTTTTGATGATCCCATATTGGAAGCAAAAAAAATCGTAGATTCTATTGAGGGATTAGATGAAAAAAATAGCGTAAGAGTTGTATATGGTGTCGGACTTGGGTATTTGGCTGATGAATTTATCAACCGATCAGCAGGCACTGTTGTGATATATGAACCTGAAATTGAAATTTTAAGGGCATTTCTTGAGCTTGTAGAATTTTCAAGCCAACTTCAAAAGCCAAATGTTTATGTGTGCTCCACAATTACATCATTGCAAAAGTGGATAGACTTATCTTCAGACAAAAATACCAAAATTACATTTTCTTTTTTGACTTCTTATAAAAATATATTTAACAACCATATATATTCTGTTGCAAAAAAAACAGAGATGATTAGAGGCGAGAAACAGACAAATAAGAACACGCTTGAAACGTATGCAAACCTTTCTGTGACAAATACTTTATGCAATCTTGATGTAATTCTAAACTCTCCAACAATAAACTC
This sequence comes from uncultured Gammaproteobacteria bacterium, assembly GCA_964371485.1. GTDB lineage: Bacteria > Cyanobacteriota > Vampirovibrionia > Gastranaerophilales > Gastranaerophilaceae > CAYJMX01. Next base: position 986 of record CAYJMX010000078.1, read on the forward strand.
TCTTGAGGGAATATACAAAGGCAAAAGTGTCATAATAGCCTCGGCGGGTCCATCATTGCACAAGAACATTGAAGTTATTAAAAAACACAGGGATAAGTTTGTACTTTTTGCTGTTGGTCCAGCGTTAAAATTATTGCAAGAAAACGGCATAACACCAGACTTTCTTTTTATAGTTGAGATAAATGATACACAAGGGCAAATTGATAATTGTGACCTTGCAAATATTAATTTAATCTCAGAACCTTTTACAAATCCTTATTTGAATAATTTAAAATTCAAAAATAGGTTTTTATTCTTTTCAAAAAATAATTTCTTAAACGACGCCCTTGCAAGAGAGCTGGGTATTAATATACGTCAAAATGAAACAATAGGTACGGTTTCATATTGCGCCTTATCAAGTGCTAAAATTATGGGATTTGAAAAAATAATCCTTATTGGACAAGATTTGGCATATAGTGATGGAAAATGTTACTCTAAAGGTAGCGTGTATGAAGATTTAGAATGTATTTTAAACATTGAATCTGGCAAATATGAAATTGTCGCAAAAGATATCGATTCATATAAAAAAGGTCTGATTGGTTCAAGAGATCTAAGTGATGAAGACGCTGATAAGATTGCTCAATATCATATAAAACACTTAAATTCAATGCTTTATACAACACAAGGACAAGACGGCAAACCACTTCCAACACAAGCTGGCTATGCTCTTTTTGTAAAACATTTTGAAAGGTTTGCGTTTTTAAATCCTAAACTTGAATTTATAAACTCTTCAACTGGTGGAGCGCAAATAAATGGGTATAAAAATATTGACCTTGAAGATGCCATAAAGAATAATCTGGCATTCAGCAATATTGAGCTTCAATATATTGTGCCAAATTATGATATTTTAAAAATAAAAAATTTCTTTAAAAAATATCTAAATGAGTTTTTAAAGATGATAGAAATATGTGAAAAAATTAATACAAACGCAAAACTTATCTTAAAAGAAGTGGATAGAAGAAATGTGCTGAATAAAAATACTGATGATTTAGTGTCAAAAAATTTAGAAAACGTAAATATATTAGAGAAAAATTCTCGTATTAATTCGTTTTTGCAAGTAAATTTTGCGGGAATCATTAGCAAAACAAGGTTTTATTACGAAAGAATTAAAGCCAAAAAAAATCCCGAGGAACTTGTTGCAGCAGTAAAGGGAAATCATCATTTTATTTCTGAAGCGCTTTATAACCTAAAAATTCAAGAAAAAATTCTATCTGATATATAATTTGTCATTAGATAGCATTTGCTCAGTGTCTATAATTAAAATTAAATCGTCCTCTTTAACATATTGAATAAGTTCTGACTTGCCCTCGCCCCTGCTTGCTTTTTTTATGTCTTCAGGCTTAATTTCGATGTTTGTTCCAATGGCATCAGCAAGTAGTCCAATTTTAAATTCATCAGAATCAATTACTATTATTGTGCCAGAGCCATATGTTGGAGATGGTTGCGAATGGAAGTAGGCTCTAACATCAATGATGCATAAAAAATCGCCCTTTAAATTTATCAAACCAAGTATAAAATCTGGCGTACAAGGCACTTTAATGATTTTAGTTTGGCTTAATTTATGAAGACTTTTTATGTCTTTCATTTTGATACAGTATTTATCTTCGCCAGCGAAAAAAGTTATAAAATCATCATTATCAGCCGGTTGCTCATAAGGACTAAGGCTTGTTTTATTATAATAATTCTGTCTTCTGTTTTTTAATATTTCAACAGATTTTTCATCTGTTGGCATATGCAAGTATCCCTTGTTTTCAGATGTTGAATTAAGATTTTCTTTTATCCAGATATCAATTGAAGCTAGATCAAGAATATAATGTTGTTTTTCTTTTTCACTGTATATTGATTTTATAAATCCAAAATTATTTGCATTAGGGGTTGTGTTGATTTGTGCCTCGTCAACCTTTTTGTTGTCAATTACCTTGTCCGCAATTATCCCAAAGATAGAATCCTCTTTTTTTACAATAACTATCATAGAATTTAAGGTGTGATCGTAGGGTTCAAGATTAAGTATTATTCTTAAATCTACGATATTTATTATTTCACCCTTGTATTCAAACAAGCCTGCTACATATGGCGCAAGACATTCTGGGCGAATGAGCTCTGTGATTCTAATTATTTCTAAAACCTCTACCGTATCAATAGCATATAGGTCTTCATTTAAACCTATCACAGTAAGGATTCGCTCCTTTGTGGCATCAACAGTAAGTTCTGATTTTGCAAATTCTATAATTTGATTTTCTATTTTTTCCATTTTTACCTTAACATAATTTCTTCTTGATTTTCCTTATGTTCATATAATAGTTCATAAAGTGAATCGATGTATTCATAATGGTTTCTATATTCTTCTTTATGCATAATAGCACCAATGTCAATTTTTACTTCTTTGCTCATGCTTTCAACTTCTTTTGAAATTTCTTCTTTTATCTTTAAAAGTCTTTCTTGCACCTTATTTTTATATGTACTAGTCATAAGAACAAGAAAAACGTCGTCTTCGTTTCTATACACTAAATCGCCATCGCTTAATACTGTATTTAGTATGTTTGAAATTTTTGCAAGAAGCAAGTCATAGTCTTCTTGTTCAGACTCTTTTGGCGCTTCTAGAAAATCAATTTCAATATATGCAAGCCCTAGTGGCAAGGCATTTCGTCTGTGCCAATCTAGTTCATAGCTAATTAGTTTATCAAAATCTACTTTAGAATAAAGTCTTCTGACATTCTTTTTTTGGTCTTTTTGTTGTGCCAAATTTTTTAGATATCTATGTTTAATTATTCCATATACTTGATTTTTAATTGTACTTAAAAGTTTTAGTTCGCTGTTGCTTGTGTTTTGTTTTACATAAATTGAGAACCAACCGATTGTTTTTAGGTTAAATGCTTGTTCGAATTCATATTTAACCATAAAGTCGTTAAAGCTTTGTATATCAATGCTTTTTTCTTGAGATAATACTTCTTTAATTTTAATTCTATGGGGTTCTTTGCGATTAACCGTATTTTTTACTTCTTCATATGCTTCATTGCTTATGTTTAAGTTACTTACCCCAAAAAGAAGAGTATTATTTTCCTCTTCATGATCCACAAAAGAAAGCATTATGGCGTCATATTTAAAAAATTCATATATAGTTCTAAAAATTCTTATTGCAAGAAGTTCATCCTCGCAATCAATCTCTTTTAACTGCTCTAGCGCTTCAATGAGTGCTATTTTTTCATATGCTGAATCAAAACCTGCTGAATCAGTTCGCTGAACTTTTGCAAGTTCGCTTTTTAATTCAAAACTTACGGGCATTGCTTCGATAAGGCTGTTGACATTGTTTATAAGTTCGTATGAATCTTCTGATTTTACAATATACCCATCAGCACCTGCTTTATATGCCCAAAATTTGTCGATATTTTTGCTTAATTTTGTGTATATGATTACAGGGATTTCCTTTGTTATGGCGTCTTCTTTTAAAAGCCTACAGATTTCATAACCAGACACCTCTGGCATAACAGCTTCTAGGATTATTAAATCGGGAATTTGCGAGTATATGAATGACAAAATTTCATCTGAGCTGTTTGTGTGAACACAATTGTAGTTATTTTGCTCAAGAATAGAAGAGGCGTTTTTGGCCTCTAGTTCATTACTATCAATTATAAGAACTTTTTTTGCCATATGTTGAATTATCCTATATAATTGTATGTATAAAATTATACATTATTTTATGAAAAAGGAAAAATATGAACAATCAAATCAAACAAAAAAATGGTGTAACATATCATTTAGTTAAAAAACAGATTATAGATTCCGTGACAATATTTATGGTTTTTATAGTGATACACATTTTGTTTAACTTTCATGACATTCCATATAGAATTGTTTCAATGACTCTGTTGTTGCTCTTTTTGGTTATAATTATAACGCTTGAAGTAACAAGAAGAAATTATAAAAAGAACTCTAATAAAATTATGAATAGCCTAATTGATTCAGCTACGCAAGAGGCGCTTAAACTTAAAGAGGTGTCTTCTGAGCAACTTAAAACTATGAATTTTTCAGTTGATAAGCTAGATGACATTAGAAAGCTAGTTTCAAGCCTGAAAAATGTAATCTCCGGTATAGATGAGGCAATAGATGAAGTAAAAGAAAAGGCTGAGGCGACTCTTAAATTTTCAAGTGCTGAACAAAATTCTGTTAAGGCTAATATTGAAAAAATGTTTGCCATAAGACACAAGATTCAAACAATCGCTGAACTTATATTGGAACTTTCTGATTTTATTCAATCAATTTCTTTGATTATTTCTCTAGTTGAAGATATAGCAGAGCAAACAAACTTGCTTGCCCTAAATGCTGCTGTTGAAGCAGCAAGAGCTGGAGAGCACGGTAAGGGCTTCTCTATTGTTGCAGGTGAAATTAGAAAATTAGCCGATGAATCGAAGCAAGCGACTACAAAAATTACTTCTTTAATTACAAACATTCAACAAACGGCAAATTCAACAGTACTGGCTCTTGAAGAAGGTACAAAAGAAGTAGAATCTGGTATTGAGCACGCTCACAGTATTGGAGCAGACGTTGAAGAGCTTACATTCCTTATGGGGCAAATAGTTCAAGGTATCAATGATGTTATAAGTACGGCGCATGATGTTGACAGTGAGTCAAAATACGCAGATGAAAAAATTGAGATGATTAGCACAAAATTGACTGATAGCCACAAAAGCAATCAGGAAAATCTTTTATCAATTGAAAATCTAGTGGAAGTTAAAAAAGCGTTTATGACAAACATAATTGAGGAATAGCGGTAAAATTTAATGGATTTTCTTGATATTGAACTCAATGAAATATTGAATATCTTTGAGCAAGAGAGTATTGAAATCTTGCAGTCGATGGATAAGAACCTTTTTTTATTAGAGGAAGATCCCACTAATAAAGATGTTGTAATTCAACTTACAAGAGAAGCTCATAGCCTTAAGGGTTCAGCTAGAATGCTTGGTTTTTCAACCATTCAAGATGTTGTGCATAAAATTGAAGATGTTTTAATTTTTATAAAAGACGAGGCGCTTGAGGCGAATCAAAAAGTACTTGATGTGCTTATTTCTTCTTTAAACCATATTGGTTTCTTGATTGAAAAGACAATTGAACAAAAGTCAGAATATATTTCTGATGATTCAAAAGCTGTAATATCAAGCCTTGTTGATGTGGCAAGTATTGTAAAAGACAAAAATGTCGACAAAACAAAAAATGCCTTTTCATCAAGTAAAATGCCAATGTTTAATCAAAGCGATAACTTAATTATTGGACTGATTTATACCTTTAGTAAAGCCAGAATGGATAATAATTTTGATAGTATTGAATCAATAATAAACATTCTTGTTGAATTAAATAATAATTTTAAATTGTCTGGATTTTCAGAATTATTTGAACAAATGGATTCAATTATAGAGATTGTAAATCTATATGATTTCACACAAATTGGCGAAAAAGAGCTGCTCGATGTTAATTCAAGAATCGATAAAATTGTTGAAGATTATACAAAATGTGCCAAGGCAAACGAGATACCAGTAATTGATTATTATGAGTATGCTCAGCAACTAATGCAAAATGATAACAGTTCTGATGATAATTTTGATGCTGTGCTAGATGGCATAATTAAACTATTTTCTAAAAATACAATAAGTGTAAAGGCTCTGCCAAAGGTGTTAAACGAGCTTGAAGCAGCAATTAAAAATATTAATAATGACAAAATTAAAACAATTTTTAATTCAACATATAGAACTCTTTTGATTTATAAAGAAAAATCTAAGCAGGTTAATGAAGATACTCTTGCAGCCTCAAGAGAGATTTTTGTAGGATTAAGAGATTTTGGAACTGATGATAGCTATTTAGATGGATTAATAAAAAAAGTTTCTATCATAGAAAAAATGTGTAAGTTTAATCTTAGTGATCAAAAACAAAAAAAAGTGCCCTCTGAAACAACTCACGGTACACAAGATTGGATAACAACATTTGATTCAACAGACATTAAAACGCTAAGGATTGAATCATTTAAACTGGATAAGCTTGTAAATCAGATTGGTGATTTGATTATTTCAAGAATAAAAACTTCAGAGCATTTAAATATTGCAAAA
>CAYJMX010000079.1:0-659 GCA_964371485.1 uncultured Gammaproteobacteria bacterium
ACTCGAGAATTCAAGGTCAACCCAGATCCGGCACTTATGCTTGATCTTGATGATGATATAGATGATATGCAAATACAGGAGAATAAAGAAAATAATATGTGGGATGATATTCAAATTGAAGTTAACGCACAATTTAAAAAAGTGAAAATGACACTTGGCGAATTGAAGCAAATAACTGATGGACTTGTTATTGAACTAGGTGAAGTATTTGAAAATCAAATATCTTTGCTTGTTGAAGAAAAAGAAGTCGCACGTGGCGAACTTGTTATTATAAATGACAAATACGCTGTTAAAATTAACGAGGTCGTACAAGAACAAAAGCCTCAAGCGCAACAGGTAAGAACTCCGCAAGCTCAACAAGCACAAGCACCACAAGCGGGTACACGTCCTGCTCCTGCTCGTCCAGCGGCACCTCAAGGCGCACGTCCTGCTCCTGCTCGTCCAGCAGCACCTGCACCAGCTCAAGGAGCACCAGCAAGACCACAGCCTGCTGTGCAGCCAGCTCCGCAAAATATCCAAGCGCAAGCAACTGAAGTTGAAGAAGACTTTGATTATTCAGATTTTGAAGATGAAGATTAAGGATTAATTTATGAATATACAAATTATGAGTTTCATATTTTACACTCTTGCTATGCTAGGGGTGATTTTTATCGCCTATG
>CAYJMX010000079.1:669-5241 GCA_964371485.1 uncultured Gammaproteobacteria bacterium
ATTTAAGCAAATTAAAAGTACAAGATATGCTAAGACTTAGCCCAAGAAAACAGCTGTATGTGATAAAGTACGAAAATGAAAAATTTTTAATCGCATCTGATGTTGATTCAACAACTTTTTTATCAAAAATCGGCGAAGTGAATAATTCTGATATTATAGCGCAACTTCTTTTAGAACAAGCACAAAACCAACCAACACTGATTGAACGTGTAGAAAATAATGTGCCATCACAAATTCAAATTAAAGAAGAAACCCTTGATGAGGAATTTACACCAGAGCCTCGAACACTAAAAGAAAAATTAAACAAAATTAAGTATAGTTCTAATGTTTCAAACAAAAATGTTATGAAAAATATGCTTAAAGGACTAAACAGCACAAAAGGAAGATATTAAACAATGGATGTGTTATTAAAAGATATGAATCCAATAGTACAGCTTCTTGTGGTAATGACATTATTTTCAATGTTGCCACTTGTTTTTGCTTGTATGACATCGTTTTTAAGATTTACAATAGTTTTTTCAATGTTAAAAGTTGCAATGGGTACACAATCTGTACCGCCTGCGATTGTTTTAATCGGGCTTTCTATGATTTTAACATTCTATACTATGGCACCAACTTTTGATTCTATGATTAAAGCAGGACAAGTCCCTTATAAACAAGGGAATTTAGTGGCGACAATTCAAGAAGGTGCAAAACCACTTAAAGAATTTATGCTTAAACAGACTCGTCAAAGTGACCTTGCCTTTTTTGTTGATAAAACAAGAGGCCAAGCACCAGCAAGCCCTGATGAGCTCACTATTTGGGAAATAGCGCCAGCGTATATTATAAGCGAACTTAAAACCGCTTTTGAAATAGGTTTTATAATATTTATACCGTTTATTGTGCTCGATCTGGTCGTGGCGAACATTCTATTGGCACTTGGTATGTTCATGTTATCACCTACAATTATCTCACTACCATTTAAGCTACTTATCTTTATTGCTGTAGATGGCTGGAGCTTAATTGTAAAAGGCATGGTGGAGAGTTTTAACTGATGGAATTATTGATTGAATATTTAGCACGTGGTTTTATGACAATGCTTATGGTATCTCTACCTTGCGTACTTGTGGCAGCTGCCATTGGTTTAGTTGTAGGTATCTTACAAGCGGTAACGCAAGTGCAAGAGCAAACAATCGCCGCTGCGCCAAAGATTTTAGCAGTATTTTTGACCATTGTAATTTTAGGCATGTGGTATGTAAAAGTTTTAACAGGGTTTTTAATTGAAGGAACAAACCTTGCTTTTAATATTGTTCCAAAACAAGACAACTATGTACTTGATTCAAATTATTATAATCACACAAAGCCATTTACAAATGAAATGGTAGATAGCATTGGCGACCCTTCAAAGAGTACAAAAGAAATTATGAAAAATCAGGGAAAATTACCTTGGGTTGATAAGTCTGAAAAAAATATCTACACTCCATCAAACAGGGGCGACAACCCTATGCCGAACTTTATTGAACGCAACAAAATGATGGGCAAATAATTTAAGGAGTTTAGAAAATAGATTTATTTTTAGCACAATTTACAAAATTATTTCCTGAGCTAAATCTCGCTCTTGGTGCGGGTATAATGGTTTTTGCCAGAATTATGGGGCTGTTTATGATGGCGCCTATTTTTAATAGAAAAGAAATAACACAAATTATAAAAATCGCGCTAGCGCTTATCATCACAGTTATTACAACCCTTGTAATTAAACCTCAACCAATTCCTGCTGATACTTCTATTATGATGGGGGTAATGTTGAATTTCGCATGTGGAGCGATGATTGGATACATCGCAAACTGTGTATTGCAAGCGGTTGCAGCAGGGGGCGATATGATAAATATGCAAATGGGTTTATCTTCTGCTATGGTACTTGATCCTACAACTCGTTCTCAAACTTCAATTTTGGGTAATTATTTCTCACTTTTAGCTCTAATTGTTTTTATTGGAGCAGGCGGAGCGTATTGGCTTATAGATTCTTTCATCAGAAGTTTTGACGTGTTTCCAATGTATTCTTCACTTTTACCGTTAGCTAAAATTATAAGTATGGATTATCTAATTTTAATAACATCTCAAATTTTATTTTTTGGTATGCAACTGGCGGCACCTGTGCTGCTTGCGACTTTAGGACAAGATATTATCTTAGGTATAATTTCAAAAACAGCCCCTCAGGTAAACGTTTTTCAATTAAGCTTCCTTTTTAAACCAGTTATGGGAGCGCTTATTATGGTTTGGATTCTTCCAATGTTGATTAATGTAATCCACGATTATATAACTTCTTACGCTCATATTTTTTAAAATTTTATTTACCTCGGAATATATATTAGCTTTTTTATTCAAATTGTGTTTAAAATAATAAAAGAAATAGTAAAAAAGCTTTAACGATGAAAAAAGAAATTACACAGAACACAGCAAGCATTATTAAATTAGAATTTGAAGATAAGATTTATAATATTGATAAATCAAAACTTTATTATTTTCTTGAAAAAACTGGGCTGTCATTTGAAAATGAAGAACAAAATTTAAAAGAAACTCTTAAGAGCTTTGGGTTTTTGCATACAGAATTTTTAGAGTATTTAGAGAATTAAACTAAAGTTTTGTTTAATTCAAAAAGCGCTTTAAGATTTGAGAACACTCTTTTAGCGTCATTTAAAGGTATCATATTATCCCCATCACATTTTGCATTTTGAGGGTCTGGGTGAATTTCAAAGAATAAAACCTTAACGCCAGAAGTTATAGCAGATTTAGCAAGCATTTCTACATATTTTCTCTCACCAGAGGTTGAATCGCCGTGTCCTGCTGGAATTTGCACACTGTGAGTAGCATCAAATACCACAGGGAAGCCCATTTCTTGAATTATTGGAATAGAGCGAAAATCAACTACTAGGTTATTATAGCCAAAAGTTGTACCACGCTCTGTGATTAAAATTTTATCATTTCCAGAATCAACAATTTTTTGAATAGCAGATTTCATTTGATTAGGCGCTAAGAATTGACCTTTTTTAATATTTACGATTTTACCCGTTTTCGCCGCTTCAACTAAAATGTCTGTTTGACGACATAAAAAAGCGGGGATTTGAATAATATCAGCAACTTGAGCTGCTATATGCGCTTGTTCTGGAGTATGAAAATCAGTAACTATAGGAAGATTTAATTCTTCTTTTACTTTTTTTAAAATTCTAATGCCTTCATCTATTCCAAGACCACGATAAGAATTAATTGAAGAGCGATTTGCCTTGTCATAAGAGGCGTTAAAGACAAAGTTTATGTCTAATTCTTTGCAGATTTCTTTTAATTTTTTAGCAGTTTCAAAAACAACTTCCTCGTTTTCAATGGCACATGGGCCAGCTAAAATTGTAAGCTTATCATCAGCGATTTTAAAATTGTTAAGTTCTATTATTTTCATAGGCTTTATTATATAATAAAATAACAAATATTTAAACTTTTTGGGAGAGTGAAATGACAAAGACATTAGATAAAAAAGAATTAGAAGAAATTAAAGCAGGTAAAGATAAAGCCTTAAAAATGGCGCTTGATAAAATCGAAAAAGATTTTGGTAAAGGCTCTATTATGAAACTAGGCGATAGATCTACCTTAAATGTTGAATATATTCCAACAGGCGCTCTAGCACTTGATATAGCGCTTGGCATAGGCGGTGTTCCAAAGGGAAGAGTAATTGAAATTTATGGTCCAGAATCATCTGGTAAAACAACTCTAGCTCAACACATTGTAGCAGAGTGTCAGAAAAAAGGCGGCATCGCGGCATTTATCGATGCTGAACACGCATTAGACCCAGAATACGCTAGAAACCTTGGTGTTAATGTTGATGAGTTGTTAATCTCTCAACCAGACACAGGGGAGCAAGCGTTAGAAATCACAGAAGAATTAGTACGCTCTGGCGCTATTGATGTTATTGTAATAGATTCAGTTGCGGCTCTTGTTCCAAAAGCTGAAATTGAAAAAGCAATGGATGAACAGCAAATGGGGCTTCAAGCTCGTTTAATGTCAAAAGCTTTAAGAAAATTAACTGGTGTTGTAGGTAAAACGAACACTACAGTAATTTTTATCAACCAATTAAGACAAAAAATCGGCATTATGTTTGGTAATCCTGAAACTACAACAGGTGGTAACGCTCTTAAATACTACGCTTCAGTAAGATTAGACATCAGAAGAATTGATTCAGTAAAATCTAAAGAAGGCGAAGACATCGGAAACAGAGTAAAAGTAAAAGTTGTTAAAAACAAAGTTGCGCCTCCATTTAGAATTTCAGAATTCGACATTATTTATGGAAAAGGCATTTGCGCTATTGGTAACATTTTAGATGTAGCTGTTAATATGGGCATTGTAAATAAAGCAGGCGCTTGGTTTAGCTATAACGATGAAAAATTAGGTCAAGGTAGAGATAAATCTAAGGAATTTTTAGATGCGAACCCTGATATTTTAAATGAAATTGAAACTAAAGTAAGAGAGAAGCTTGCTCAACAAAAAGCGAATAACAATAAAAAAGAAGAAAAAATTGAGGAGTAATCAATGAAGGGTATCGTTTTA
>CAYJMX010000079.1:5284-7074 GCA_964371485.1 uncultured Gammaproteobacteria bacterium
GCATCTTTACCAATTTCAAAAATATTACTTCCAGTTTATGATAAACCGATGATTTACTATCCTATCTCAACTTTAATGCTAGCAGGCATTAAAGACATTTTAATCATCACAAATCCAGCTGATAGAGATAATTTTGAAAAAGTTTTAGGTGATGGTTCTGATATTGGTGTGAAATTTTCATATAAAGTTCAAGAAGTGCCTCGTGGCATAGCGGACAGCTTTATTATCGCTGAAGACTTTATTCAAAATGACCCAGTAGCACTTATCTTAGGCGACAATATCTTCCACGGCATGGGCTTTTCATCTAAACTTCAAAGTGTTGCAAAAGACAACAGTGGAGCCACTGTGTTTGGCTATGCGGTAAATGATCCAGAGCGCTTTGGTGTGGTTGAATTTGGCAAAAACCAAAAAGCAATTTCAATTGAAGAAAAGCCGAAAAATCCAAAATCAAACTTCGCTGTTGTAGGGCTTTATTTCTATGACAATAAAGTTGTTGAATATGCCAAATCACTTCAGCCATCAGCACGAGGCGAATTAGAAATTACAGATTTAAACAATATTTATTTAAAAAATAATTCTTTAAATGTTGAAACACTAGGTCGTGGCTTTGCTTGGCTTGATTCTGGAACTTTTGAGAGCTTATCTCAAGCAAGCAATTTTGTTCAATCCATGGAATTAAACACAGGTTGTAAAATAGCCTGTATTGAAGAAGTAGCTTGGCGCATGGAATTTATAAATGATAATCAACTTTTAAATTTAGCAGATAAATATAAAAATGATTACGGCGAATACATAAGAAAATTAGTTAAAAAGTAATTACATAGCAACGCATGTATTTAGATAGTTTATCTTTTGGACTTTTTTGTCATACAAAAATTTCACAAAATTTAAAAAACACATGCTCTTTGATGACAGTGTTAATGTTATTTCAAAACCATCAGAACAAAAAGGTTCATAATCATAAACTACGTAATTATTATATTTTGAGCGCCATTCTTTTTTTTCAATTTTGCATCTATATTCATAAGCTATATTTTCTAGAAAGCATAAAAAATCTTTTTCAATATTGTTAAATTCCATATAAATGCATTCTTGGTTATCAACACATTTTTTCTCGACTAACATAATCACTCCCTTTTTTAACGAGTTCATTTTTTAGTCTACAAGTTTTGTTCTTTAAAAAAAATAGTCGAACTGGCAATATTGTGTATAAACTTTTTATCTAATAAAAAATAAAAAGTTACTCTATTGAACTATATATTTTTCCACGCGCGCTCTTTTTACCATTTGATAAAACTGCGCCAACATCTTTTATATAATCATCATAATTTATATCAATATTATTAAACTCTTTTATACCAATAGTCGTGCTAAAGCCTCTTGAGTCACCATCTTTTGTTTCGCTCACACTATTCATCCATGACTTCATTTGTGAAATTGCCGTTTCATTGTTAAATGCGCCTTGAATGTAAGCATTTAATTTATCATCATAAATGTCTTCTGGATATTCGCCTCTGTTGTACCTTTTAGCATATTTATCTAAAAACGTATAATCAGCACTGCATGTCGCTTGTTTCATTGCCTTGTGCATTAATGTTTCAAAAGAAGCATTTAATTCTTTTTTGGATTCTTTATGTTTTTCATTCATAAATTTAATTACATCTTCATTATCTTGAGCCAGCGCTTCTTTGTAAAAAGATTCTGTAATTTGAAATTTTGACAAGGCTTTTTCATAGTTTGCAAGTGGCATTTGTTCTTTTGTTAGTTTTTCAATAAAACCTTTGCCTTTT
>CAYJMX010000080.1:0-7060 GCA_964371485.1 uncultured Gammaproteobacteria bacterium
TTTTCATTTACATCTATAAGGGTGGAATTGATGTAGGAATTAATTTTTGGATAGGTGGCAAAATATTTATCAATAAAGCCCTGCGCTTCAAATGGACTTATGCCAAGAGTTGATGCTAGGCCATATCTTGTTTGTCCGTATATTAACCCAAAATTTACTGCTTTTGCCTTTCGGCGCATTTCTTTTGTGACATCTTGCTCTTGTACTTCAAATATTTTTGAAGCGGTGATTGTGTGAATATCGATATCATCTTTAAAGGCACTAATAAGAGTTTCATCTTTAGAGTAATGCGCAAGTAGTCTTAATTCCACTTGAGAATAATCGCAAGATAGAATAGAGAAGTTATCCTTATCTTTTGGAACAAAAGCGGATCGGATTCTGTTTGATAATTCTGTTTTAATTGGTATGTTTTGTAAATTTGGCTCAGAGCTTGATAACCTTCCTGTTGTAGTAACAATTTGATTATAGTGTGTATGAATTTTCCCGTCTTCTTTGACAAGTTTTGGAAGCTCATCAATGTAGGTAGTTTTAAGCTTCATTAGTTGTCTATGATTTAAAATGTCTTTTGCTATTTTAAATTCTAGAGCCAGCTCGTCCAATATTTTTGCATTAGTAGAAAAACCAGTTTTGTTTTTTTTCATTGGTTTAATTTCTAAAACATCAAAAAGAATTTCCCCTACTTGTTTTGGAGAATTTATATTAAAAGTCGTGCCCGCTTGTTCGTATATGACTTTTTCATATGCTTCAATTTTAGAGTCGATTTCAACACTAAGTTCTTTTAAATATTTTGTATAAAGGCTGACGCCTTTATTTTCAACATCGCTTAAAACATAGGCGAGTCTTAGTTCAAGAATGGATTGAGTCTGAGTAAAGAAGTCACCCTCTTCGGGCATAAATTCTAAATAATTTTGTATTTGAGAGATTAAATCATGCTTTCTTGAAGAATCTTTTATATAGCTTGATAGCATAACATCCTCAATTACGCCTTTTGGATTATGATATTGAAGTTCTTGTTTGATGTCATAAACTATCTTTTCAATATTTGGATTATTCAATATATTTTGAAGTTGCGTATCATTAGCATTCACAATCGCACACGTGTCATTTTTGGCTATAAAGATATTATAAAATAGCCCCTCTTTTTTAGAGAGTATTGAAACTGTGTCGCCGTTTTTTATGTTTAAAAGGAACGTTTCAATCTCTTTTTCATTTTCGATTTTTTTTACTTGCACCTGTTCTTTTTTTTCATTTGCAAAAAGCCCAAGTTGAGTCATATCTTGTGATTGCTGACTTTCTTGTTGCGATTCTTTATTTTGGTTTGCCGTTGGACATTCATTAAATGGTGCCAATAGTTTATCTATATTTTTTATAAAGCTATAGAATTGCACATTTTGGAAAAAATCTACAACGGCTTTTTTGTTCGGTGTGTTCAAGCAGGCATGGTCATATTCAAAATCTATATCAACATCTTGCACTATTGTAGCTAAAAATTGAGAAAGATAAGCTTGCTCTTTTTGTTCTTCTAGTTTAAGCTTCACTGCTTTTTTTGTTATATTTTCAATATTGGCGTAAATGTTATCAAGGTTTTGATACTCTTCAAGGAGCCAAGCCGCTGTCTTTGCGCCAATTCCTTTTACCCCTGGAATATTATCTGATGTGTCACCACAAAGTGCTTTATAATCAATAACTTGATTAGGGTAAACGCCCATATTTTCATACACTCTATCCCAATTATAGCAGTTTAATTCGCCTTTTTGAGGAATTAATACTTTGATTTGTCCTTCTTTATCTACTAGTTGAAAAGAGTCCTTATCCCCTGTTAGAATGTATGTTCTATGCCCTTGTTCCTTTGCGCATTTTGAAATTGTGCCTATAACATCATCGCCCTCATATCCCTCTTTTGTGAAAATTGGAATATCAAGAGCCTTAA
The DNA here is from genome assembly GCA_964371485.1 of uncultured Gammaproteobacteria bacterium. Lineage (GTDB taxonomy): Bacteria > Cyanobacteriota > Vampirovibrionia > Gastranaerophilales > Gastranaerophilaceae > CAYJMX01. The sequence goes on from CAYJMX010000080.1 coordinate 1,931, forward strand.
GCCCTTCTTGAATTAATTCTAGCTGTGGTCGCAAACTATCTGGCATAGTAAGCCTATTTGCTTTATAGTCTTGGTATTTTTCCAGTCTAAAGGTTGCCTTTGATACATCAAAAGCAACGGCAATTGAGTTAGGTTTTATATCGAAATCGCCTCTGGCGCTTGCTGAGAGTAAATCAAAAATTGCCTTAAAAAACCCGTAAACTGCCCAAGTAGGGACCCTGTTTGTTGTTTGCATATTTGTTCGCTCTAGTGCGAAAAACATACGAAAAGCCAGTGCGTGACCATCGATTAGCACAAGTGTCTTTCTTTGTTCGCTCAAAATACCTACCTCTTATACCTATAATTATATTTTACCTTAAAAATTATCCCCATGTATAAGTTTTACATTATTTAAAATAGTATAGGAAAAGCCATCTGTGCCAGCCTCTGAAGCGCCTTGAACAATTGGGCATTGGCCATCTTGTGCTTTATAGATTTGAATCGCACTTATTGTGTTTATCTCTGTGTCATTTGTGCATTGTTGTGATAGGTCAAAGGTTTTGTCATTTGAGCAAACTAGATTGTAAGTTCCTGTGCCAACAAGTGTTTCAGTGTGGTCTCCTTGTGCCTTGCAGCCCAAGTCTTGCCAGTTGTAGCTTCCATCTTGATTTTTTCTGCCTGCAAAAATGAAAAATCCATTTCCTGTGCCAGTTATGTTAATTGAGAAATCATCTCCTACTTTGTTTATGGTTGTTCTGCTTAATTCTATAATGGTGTTGTATTTTAAATCACTCGTTCTTCTTTCTTCGCTTTGAGCGTGCGCATTTGCACTTAAAAATATTTTATCTACCCCAACCATTTTTAAAAAATATGTCGGATGTGCAAGACGTGCCGTGATTTTAATCTTTTTTGTTCCATCTGCTTCTTCTTTTAATTCAGTGTCTGATATTGCAGCTGCGCTCATAATGCTATTTAAAAGCCTCATTTTGTTAAATATATTTTCTGAATTGACATTATCGTTGTACCTATATTCTGAAACGCTTGCTATTGCGGTATTTTCAACTATTTTTTGTAACTTACTTCTAGATGAGATTAATATGCCAAAATCTATTGCAAAGGCACACAGCGTCATTATTCCAAGAAATGAAAACGCTATAAGAATAGTGATATTTGCAGATCTTTTACGGCCCAACATTTGCATCTCCTTCTGGCCCTACATTTGTATCTTCCCCTGGCCCTACATTTGTATCTTCCCCTGGCCCTACATTTGTATCTTCTTCTGAAGGAATTTCTTGGTCAACTACGATGTGTCCCACAAAGTCTGAGTTCAAATTGGCATCTAAGATTGGATAGTCATTTATTTTAAAGTGAGATGCATTTGTCATATGTAGCGCTTGAAAGCTCATAGTAGCTGACGGTGATGGTAAAATCATCCTCGTCAAAAAGAATGCCGCCTCGTATTGATATGTTGCAATTGTGATAAAGTAGTCATCTACAAAAAAGCCATCTATGTTTATAGAATCTGTGTATGGAGTCTTTTGGGCTTGCAATGAGTGGATTAAATTGTCCCTAATTTCATTAGATATAACTGTATTGTCAGAATTTATCGCATTTCTGATGTTTCTAGAGCTTGTAATTACAGCGCGTGGAAGGCTTGATTCAACCTTATAGCCAGAACTTATTGAGTATCCAAATTCGCTTAATATGCCAAGAATTCCAATTAAAAATGGAAGAAAAATCACAAGCTCGACAAAGTGTTGAGCTTTTTTGTGATGTTTCTTTGTTTTTGTGTTTTTATTAGTCATTGCCTTTAACCATAAAAGTGTAGCTCAAATCCTTGTAGTCTATTTGAATTGGGCCTTGTGGATCTTTTATGAATAAGTAGAAATATCTTTTTTCTAAGCCTTTAACAATGGCAATATTTTTTATAGTGTGATTTACAATCCCTCTTGATACGTCTGCCGCTTCTCTGAATGAGCTGTCGCCGTCTGTAATTTGAGAGTTCATAAGGGCTGGATCTCTTTGCATATTTGTTTGCTGATAGTTGTTCATCATATTTGCAATGTTGCCCATGGCGCCAGCGCTTTGTGATAGGGCAGCAATTTGTCCAGATTGAGAACTTTGATAAGCACTAATGTAGTTTGAAGTACTAATTGACATAACCGGCTTGTCGTTTGAACTTATTTTAATTGCTTCTCTATCTATAATTATTTCATCTTGAGAGTTATTATTTAGTTCAAAATATATTGCAAGCACCTCTGGAAGAGGAGTTTTGCTTGTGCCAATTTTTAAGTCAAACTTGCCATCAGCTGATGTTTTGTTGTAAGTCGAAAAATAAAATTCCTCATTTGTTTGAACACTTGAAACATTGTTCTCGTTGAAGTCTTCTCCAACATAACTCAATGAAGAACAACCAGTGGTTGATAGCGCTATAAAAAATAACGCTATCAATAACATTGGTAATTTTACGATTTTATTGAACAGATGCTTTTTCATCATCTGATACTCCTTTAATTGTTAGGTTAACACGACCCTTGTCGTCGATTTTAATTACTTTAACAATTACTTCTTGGCCGATTTCAAGATGTGGCTCAATAGTTTCAATTCTTTCGTTGCAAACTTGAGAAATGTGAACCATTCCATCTTTTCCGCCAGCTAGCTCTACAAAAGCACCGATTGGGATTATTCTAACAACTTTACCCTTCATAATCATGCCAGCTTCTGGTTTAAAGGTAAGGTTTTTAATCATGTTGATTGCGATATCTGCACCTTCTTTATCGTTAGAAGTGATTGTTACTGTGCCACAATCTTTGATATCGATTTCAGCACCAGATGCGTCAATAATGCTTCTGATCATTTTACCACCAGGTCCGATTACCGTACCGATGTCTTCAGTTGCAACGCTCATTGTGTATAATCTTGGAGCAAATGGTGAAAGGTCTGAGCTTGGCTCTGCAATAACCTTTTTCATTTCATCCATAATATAGTTTCTGCCGTCTTTTGCTTGATATAACGCAGCTTTTAAAGTTTCATTTGAAATGCCTTTAATTTTCATATCCATTTGAAGAGCAGTAATGCCATCAACTGAACCTGTAACTTTAAAGTCCATATCACCTAAGAAGTCTTCAATACCTTGGATGTCTGTTAATACGATATCTTTATCGCCTTCTTTAATAAGACCCATTGCAACACCTGAGATTAAGTTTTTAACTGGTACACCAGCGTGCATTAATGCCATAGATGACGCACAAGTTGAACCCATTGAAGTTGAACCGTTTGATTCTAAAATATCAGAAGTTACTCTGATTGTGTATGGGAATTGTGTCAATTCTGGTAACGCTGGAATATTAGCACGTTCCGCTAGGTTACCGTGACCTACTTCACGACGACCAGGACCTCTCATTGGTTTTACTTCACCAACTGAGAATCCAGGGAAAATGTATTTATGCATATAAGTCTTTTTAAGTAGTGGATCAACGCCATCAAGGTCTTGAGCCATTGAAGGACCAGCAAGAGTAACACAAGATAATACTTGAGTTTGTCCACGAGTAAACACAGCAGAACCGTGTGCTCTTGGAATAATGCCAGTTTCACACCAGATTGGACGAACTTCATGAGATTTTCTTCCATCTGCACGAACGCCTTCATCTGTAATCATTGCGCGCATTACTTTTTTCTCTAGTGATTTAAATTCTTCACCAACAAAGTCAATGCCTGTTTCAGACATCATTTTGTTGATCGGATGCTCATCGTCTAATGATTCCATTTTTTCTTTAACTAATTTTTTAGCTTCATCAAGTTTTGCTTTTCTGTATTCTCTATCAAAGTTGTGATAAGCATCAGAAACTAAATCATAAGCAGTTTCTTTAATTATTGATGCAATTTCAGAAGTGTCATATGGGTTAACAAATTCTGTTCTTTGTACGCCACATTCTTGAGCAAATCTAATTTGAGCTTCACATTGTTTTTTGATTTCAACTTGAGCGATTTCAACTGCTTGCATAATATCTTCTTCAGATACGAATTTACAGCCAGCTTCAACCATGATAACTGAATCAGCCGTACCTGCGATTACAACGTCCATATCTGACTTGTCAGCTTCTTGGTGAGTCGGGTTAACGATGAAGTTACCATCAATTCTACCTACTCTAGCAGCCCCAACAGGACCTTCAAAAGGTGCGCCAGATAGCATTAAAGCTGTTGAAGCACCGATGATTGATAAGATATCTGGTTGTTCTTGTTGATCATAAGAGAATAATTGTGAAACGATTTGAATGTCGTTTCTATATCCTTTTGGAAATAGTGGTCTGATTGGTCTGTCGATTAATCTAGATACTAAAATTCCTTTTTCTGAAGATCTGCCTTCAGAGCGAGTATATCCACCTGGGATTCTACCTATTGATGACATTCTTTCTTCATAATCAATTAATAGTGGGAAAAAGTCTATCCCAGCTCTTGGAGTTGGAGCTACTGTAGCGTGTACAAATAGCATTGTGTCTTGGCATCTTACTGTAACGGATGCACTTGCTTGACCAGCGTATTTGCCAGTTTCAACTGCAATTAGCTTTCCGCCAATTTCAATCTCCATTCTTTTTGCTTCTTTCATTTTGTTCTTCTTTCTTTTTTTAGTTTTTACACTTCTATATTTACAAGTGCTATTTTACTATAAAAATGAAAAAAGGGAAGTGTACTTAAAATGAGGCTTATTCTGGCAAGGCTATTTGCGTTTCAAGTGTCTTTTCATCTTGGATTATTTCTGCTTCGGATTTTTCCACAAAAGCCTACGCATGGGTGTTTGCTACGCATCATATCTGAAAAAATTCGCAAAAAAAATGCCGCATAGCGGCAAAATTTAAAGTTAGTATATGGAGGAAGGAGTGGAAAGATGAAAGTGTTCTATATTTATAATGCCCAGTTTCAAAAAGTATATAACAAGTATATACTTTTTTTTATTTTTCTTAACATCTTTTTTGTGAGATAATGTCACCATGGACAACAATAAAATCGTAATTAAGGGCGCAAAAGAGCATAATTTAAAAGACGTTAGCTTAAATTTGCCAAAAAATGAACTTATAGTTTTTACGGGCGTTTCAGGTTCTGGTAAAAGCTCTTTGGCATTTGACACAATATTTGCCGAAGGACAAAGAAGGT
>CAYJMX010000081.1:0-6998 GCA_964371485.1 uncultured Gammaproteobacteria bacterium
AAATAACAGCTCGAATAGTCGAGCTGGTGTTATAACAAATTTTGTGTTGTCAGGCTTCATTGTTTAGTATGTTCTTATAATGCTTGTAAATAAGTGTATTTGCTACAATATAATTTTATTTTAACAATACTTAACAAATAAGCTCTAAATTAATTCATGATTTTATTTTCGACCTCTTTTTTATCAAGTTTTTTTGTCCTTAAAAACCAACTATGGCAACCATCTGTACAATTTTTAGATAAAGATAGCACATCATCAAAAGTCTTAGGTGCGCCAATTACAACATCATCGCCTACTTCCCAATTTGCCGGAGTGGAAACACTAAATTCATCTGTTGTGTGAAGCGCTTTTACGATTCTTAAAATCTCTTGCATATTTCGCCCAGTTGTCATTGGATAATATAAAATCGTTCTTACAATGCCCTTTGGACAAATTATAAAAACAGCACGAACTGCCTTTGAATCATGGGAATTTGGGTGAATCATACCATATTTTTTACTCACATCCATTTTAATATCGTCAATTATTGGAAAAGTCACCTCTACGCCTTCTTGATCCCTATAGTTTACAAGCTCTTTAATCTCATTTAACCATGCCAGATGCGAATTCACGCTATCTACACTTAGCCCTAGAAGTTTTGTGTTTAAAGAATTAAATTCACTAGAAAGCTCTTGAAAGGCTAAAAATTCTGTTGTGCAAACAGGTGTAAAATCGGCAGGATGAGAGAAAAATACAACCCAAGAACCACTGTAATCAGAAGGGAAATTTACAGGCCCATGGGTGGAGCTTGCACTGAATTCTGGCGCGTAATCTCCAATTAAAGGTAATGTGTTGCACTCGTTTTTATTTTCAATGTGGATATTTTGCATATTTATAATCTCCTTACTAGTTTATAAATATAATTTTTTCTAAAACCAAAACTTCTCTCAATCCAAAAACGGGCTAATTCTATGGCATATAATTATCCACAATAGCGCCATAGGTAATATCGCCACTATCAAAAAGCATTTGCACTTGGGCGATGTTGTATCTTATGGTTGAATTTACAAGTTCAATTTTTGTTTGAGTTTTAAATGTTTGTGCCGTTATCACATCAATTAAAATGCCTTCACCCGCATCCAACCTTAATTCAGCCAGATAAACACTCTCTTTGGCTAATTCAACCTGTTCTTTTGAAATTTCAATCCTATCTTTTGAAATTTTTGACTCGTAAAACGAGGATATTATGCTCTCTTTAATGTCCCTGATTTTTTGCTCTAGTTCAAATATTTTTTTATCAATAAAGGCACTTTGAGCCTTAAGTTGCGTTATAGTTCCAATTATTGTGTTTTGTCCAAAATGATAATCAACATATGCCCCAAGAACCGTTGAAGCACCAAGCCCGACTCTTGCTGTTCCTTGCCACCTTTGTTCTGCCGTTAGTCGAGGCTTAGGTACAAATTGAGTCATGATTTTTTTTCTATCGTTCTTGTACGCCTCAATTTGTGATTTCAGCTGTTTCACATCTTCTCTTTTTATAAAAGCGCTCGCGAATAAAGTTTCAGTGTTTTGATTATCTTCAATCAACATATACTCTTTTGCTTCATCTTCAACAGGCATTATAGGGCTTGATACCTCTATACCCATAACATTTGCAAGCCTTGCTTGGTAATATCGAAACTCTTGAAGGGCGTTTAAAAGATTTTGCCTTGCTTGAGCGAGCTCAGTTTTTGATCTTATAACATCAAACTTAGTCCCCAATCCAGCCTGCAGAAGATTTTGCGTCAAAGTAAGCTGGGCACATCTTTCCTTATAGTTTTTTTGATAAATTTCAATATTCAATTTTGCCCTTAAAAGCTCATAATATCTTTTTGTTGTGTTTAAAATAGTTTCTTTTCTAGTAAAAACATAAAAGTGCTTTTGGGCATATTTCAACTGTTTTTTAGATAACGCTTCAAAAATTTGCTCTCCACCTTTTGTTAGTTGATGTGTAGCAAAAAAGCTAAACGACATTGCAAACTCGTTAAAGTTTTCAAGCAAAATTCCGCCAACTAATATTTGTCCGTCAAATAAAACACCATAGCTTGTAAAGCCAGTTTCTAAGAAAAAATTTGTAAGAGCATTTTTGTATTCAAAAGTGTTCTGCTCAAGCCCCATTTTTTGAGCTTTAAGATGAAAATTGTTCACAATTGCAATCTTAAGACAAGTTGCCAGATTCATATACAAGGGAGCCTGAGAGAAGTAACTTTCAAGCTCTTGTTCTACTTCGACATTTTTTAAACATTGAGAATATGCGCTATTTAGATCAATTTCATCAGCCAAAATTGCGCCCTCATCGCCATAAGCAAAAGGGGTGGTAAAAAAGTATAAAAGTATTGAAAAAAATATTAAAATAACTTTTTTCATTCTATAAATCTAATAAATTTTTATACAAAAAATAATAGTCTTTATGGGCTAATGCTTTTGTGATAAATTATTCACATAAGAACAATTATATAAAGGGAGCTTAAATGCAAAATTCACAGGAAATGGCAACTCAGTATAACGCACGAGAAATTGAAAAAGAAATATATAAACATTGGGAAGATAACAAATGTTTTAAGGCGGACGCTAAATCAGATAAACCACCGTATTCTATTGTTATTCCTCCGCCAAATGTAACTGGTGTTCTACATATGGGTCACGCATTAGATGGCACCTTGCAAGACATCTTAACAAGATATCACAGAATGTCAGGCTATGAAGCTCTTTGGCTTCCAGGATGCGATCACGCTGGTATTGCAACGCAAAACGTTGTTGAAAGACATCTTGAAAAAGAAGGTAAAACAAGACACGACCTTGGTAGAGAAGATTTTGTAAAATATACTTGGGATTGGGCAAACGATCATCAAGATAGAATTTTAGGCCAATTTAAAAGTATAGGTGCATCTTTTGATTTATCAAGAAAAAGGTTCACACTTGATGAAGGCTGTTCTGATGCTGTTAAAAAAGTATTTGTAGATTTATATAATAAGGATTTAATTTATAAAGGTGCATACATTGTAAACTGGTGCCCACGTTGTCAAAGCGCTATTTCAGACATTGAAACACAATATGAAGAAGAAGCGGGACATCTTTGGGAGATTTCATACCCACTAAAAGATGAAATGGGTGCAATTGTAATAGCTACCACTCGTCCTGAAACAATGTTTGGTGACGTTGCTGTTGCTGTTAATCCTAATGATTATAAGTATAAAGATTTAATTGGAAAAGAATGCATAATGCCACTAACTGGGCGTGCTATTCCAATTATAGCTGATGATTACGTTGAAAAGGGCTTTGGAACAGGCGCTCTTAAAATTACACCAGCTCATGATCCAAACGATTTTGAAGTAGGAAAACGCCACAAATTGCCGTCATTAAAGGTAATTGACGAGCAAGGGAAAATGATAGCATGTTCTGAAGTGCACCCCGAATTACACGGCAGAGACAGATATGACGCGCGCGAGCGTACTTTAAGAATGCTTAAAGACCACGAGGTTTTGGTTAAAATTACTGAGCACCCACACTCTGTTGGAAAATGTCAAAGATGCTCAACCACTATTGAACCATTATTATCAGAGCAATGGTTTGTAAAAATGGAGCCACTAGCAAAAATTGCCATTGAAAAAGTAAAAGATGGAACTATAAAATTTGTACCAGAGCGCTGGGAAAAGAATTATCTTATGTGGATGGAAAATATTCGCGACTGGTGCATTTCTCGTCAACTTTGGTGGGGACATCAAATACCTGCTTATTATCACAATGAAACAGGCGAAATGGTTGTTGCAAATGAAAATCCAGACCCTAAAAACTACACTCAAGACAATGATGTTCTAGATACTTGGTTCTCAAGTGGTCTGTGGCCATTTTCTACTATGGGTTGGCCAAACAAAGAAAGTGAAGATTACAAAAAATTCTACCCTACAACAACGCTTGTTACGGGTTTTGATATTATTTTCTTCTGGGTAGCAAGAATGATTACAATGGGGCTAGAATTCACCGATGTTGCACCATTTTCAACAATATACATTCACGGCCTTATAAGAGATGAGAACGGTCAAAAGATGTCAAAATCAAAGGGCAACACAATTGACCCACTAGATATCATTGAAAAATATGGCGCGGACGCCATGAGGGTTACTTTGACTTCACTTTGCACATATGGCGGACAAGACATTAAACATTCTGATGAAAGATTTGAATATGGAAGAAACTTTGCAAACAAGGTTTGGAACGCTTCCCGTTTTGTATTAATGAATTTAACATCTGATGATTTCACTATTGATAAAAACAAACTATCAATAGCTGACAAGTGGATTTTAAACAAGTTAAACAAAGTAGTAAAAGAAGTTAATGACAACGTTAAAAATTACAGAATAGGTGAAGTGGCTTCAATTCTATATGATTTCATCTGGAGCTATTATTGTGATTGGTATGTAGAATTATCAAAAATTGAGAAAAACGAAGCGGTTTTATATTACGTACTAGAGCAGTCTTTGAAATTATTACACCCGATTATGCCACACATAACAGAGAAGATTTATCAGCTAATGCCAAAATCTAATGGCGAAATTATGAAATCTGATTTCCCGAAATATTGTGAAGAATTCAACTTTGAAAAAGAAGAATCTCAAATGGAGATTGTTTTTGAGGCGATTCGTTCACTTAGAAACTTAAGGGCAGATTTTAATATTCAAGTAGGTTCAAAAATTAATATCAAAGTTGATGGCAACAAAGAGCTTTTTGAACAAATTACGCCATACATTCAAAGGCTTGCAAAAGTTGAAAAAGTTGAATTTGTTCAGGAAAATGAAACATTTAAGCAAAGCGCATATTGCACGGTGTCTGATACAAAAATCATTGTTCCACTTGAAGGATTAATTGATATCGAACAAGAAATCGGCAGACAAAACAAGAAAATTGAAAAGCTTGAAATTGAACTTAAATCATTGTCTGGCAGATTGAACAATGAGAAGTTTGTAAACAGTGCGCCAAAAGATGTGGTTGATGCGACAAAGGCAAGAATAGATGAGATTAATTCTGAAGTTTCAGCTATTAAGGAACTTCTAGAAAAGTTATCGTAAAATTTTAAAAAAGACAATCGCCTCTAAATTAGAGGCGATTTTTTTGTAAGTTACATTAAAATTACTTGCAAGCACAGCTTGATTGCATCTTGCACCCAGTATCACAAGGGAAGTGTGGAACCATGCAGTACTTAGCCAATTTTCTCATTTTTGAAAATTCTTTGCTATTAAATTTGTGCAGTTTTTTAATTTGATCTTTACAAAGCTGTTCTTCTATATCGTCACAAAGCGCTCTATATTGATCTTTTGCTTCGCGTTTAAGCTCTTTTAATTCATCCTTTTGCTTGTCAATTATGCAATTTTCAGGGTTTGAACTAATCATTGTGCACAACTCGCTTCTTTTATCACGAATTTTTTCGTGCACATCTTGCATCTCAGGCTTATAGTTATCATAAATTGAATCTATAGAGCTTTCTTGCTGTGAAGTTAGGCACATAGCCTCTTTCATATCTTTAAACAAATTGTCAAAATAGCACTCATTATCCTTTTTAAATGCCTCATTTTTTTGAGCATATTTTTCCTGATCCATATCGCTCATTGTTTTTGTTAGTGGGCAACCGCAATCTGATGCGAAAGATATATTTGTAGCAATAAATAGTGCTAGAAATAACGTCATAATTTTTTTCATGGTGACTCCTTTTTTAAATATATTTTAATCTTATCTGATTTTTAAATTAAAAAATAAGCCAGTTGGACATTTCAGGTGGATAATATTAATTTGAAAAAGTATTTGACGTAAAATTTTGTTCTTGATATATTATATATGCGAATGCCGAATGAAGGTCGAAAGCTAGACAAGCATGTCAGCTTGAGAGCAAATGAACACAAGGTGTGTGAGAGCGTGATGGCTTTGCAAAGGCAAAGGCAGACAGCTCGAAACCGTACCAAAATGAAAACTAAATACGCGTCACTAGCTCAGTTGGTAGAGCACTCCCCTTTTAAGGGATAGGTCCCGCGTTCGAATCGCGGGTGACGCACCATTTTAAAAGAGAACTCAAGGGTTCTCTTTTTTAGTATAAAAAATAAGAACGCGAGCCTATCCCTATTCGGATAGGTGATATAAATCGCAAGCAAAAGTTCGCTCAATCGAATGAAGGTCGAAAGCTAGACAAGCATGTCAGCTTGAGAGCAAATGAGCACAAGGTCTGGGAGAGCGTGATGGCTTTCCAAAGCCAAAGGCAGACAGCTTAAAACCGTACCTAAGTCAAAAAATCTATCTACAAAAAACTTCGCCAACTCTTTGTTTAAAAATTTCTACAACTCCAAGCATCTCATCACAACTAAAAGAGTTATATGACTGAAACTTGTCATTAAGAACAATTTTTGAATTGAACTTTTGCAAATACAGCCTTTTTGCACCATCAACATCATTTGCCATTAAATTGAGCTCATCCATTGTATGAATCTCTTTTACAAGGGTAGATCTAAATTCATAATCAATAAAATCTTTTTTTAAAAATTCAACGCATTCTCTAATGTTTAAAATATCATCAGCACTTGCTTGAAATTGAGCATAACTACTTAATGATGATTTAACATCAAGTGCCACATAATCCACAAACTTTTTCTCTACAAGGCTTTTTAAAACATCAAATTTCGAACCATTAGTATCAAGCTTTACTAAATAATTCAACTTTTTCACTTTTTTAATAAAGTCCTCAAGGTCTTTTTGCAGTGTCGCCTCACCACCAGATATAACAACGGCGTCAATCTTTCCAACTCTAGTTTTTAAATAATCTAAAACATATTTTTCATCAAATTGCCCCTTTGATTCAAATAGAGAAGGGTTATGACAATACCCACATTTAAAATTGCACCCAGAGCAAAAGACAATGGATGCAATTTTATTTGGGTAATCAATCATTGAAGTTTTTTGAAAACCGCCAATAATCATATATTAAACACAAGTTCTAG
>CAYJMX010000082.1:0-5194 GCA_964371485.1 uncultured Gammaproteobacteria bacterium
ATTAAAAGATTTTAAAAATGAAACCACTAATAAGGAAAATATTTTAGTATTAGGTTCTGGCCCAATAAGAATAGGGCAGGGGATAGAGTTTGATTATTGTTCAGTGCATAGTTCTTTTGCGCTAAATAAAAATGGCTATGAATCAATTATGGTAAATTCAAACCCTGAAACGCTTTCAACGGATTTTGATGTTGCAACAAGGTTGTATTTTGAACCTATGAATGTTGAAAATGTTATGAACATTGTAAAAAAAGAGCAACCAAAGGGCGTTTTAGTGCAATTTGGTGGGCAAACGGCAATAAATCTTGCCCCAAAACTTGCAGCTCTGGGGGTTAATATACTAGGTACAAGTCTAAAAAGTATTGATGCTGTTGAAGACAGAAAAACATTTGAAAAATTGCTTAAAGATTTAAACATTTCTCAACCAAAAGGTGTCGGGGTTTATTCTTCTCAAGAGGCGCTAGAGGCGGCTAAAAAAATGGGATACCCTGTTCTTGTTCGACCGTCTTATGTAATAGGTGGCAAGGGCATGCAGGTTGTGTATAATGACGAGGAGCTTTTGACCTACATTAATGAAGCGTTGAAATTTTCAAATGGCCACCCTGTATTAATTGATGAGTATCTTCAAGGGCAAGAAGTTGAGCTTGATTGTATATCTGATGGCAAGGATATATTAATTCCTGGAATTTGCGAGCACATTGAGCGCTCTGGCGTGCATAGTGGGGATTCTATGAGCATTTATCCATCAAAGAATATAAGCTTTAAAAATGAAAGAAAACTTGTTAAATACGCTCGTTTAATTGCTCGAAAGCTTAATATTATTGGGCTTATGAATATTCAATTTATTATTAAAGAAGAAAAAGTTTATGTAATTGAGGTGAACCCAAGAGCCTCTCGTACTGTGCCTATTATGTCAAAAGTCACAGGCGTTCCTATGGTTGAACTAGCTATAGATTGTATTTTGGGGAAAAATTTAAAATCTCTTGGCTATGGCACGGGTTTATATAAAAAATCTGACCTTGTTTGTGTGAAGATGCCTGTGTTTTCTTGGCAAAAGCTTAATATGATTGATCCAGCGTTGGCGCCTGAGATGAAATCTACGGGTGAAGTTTTAGGTGTGGATAAAGATTATAAAAAGGCACTGCTAAAGGCGTTTATGGCAGCTGGTTATAAATTTGGCGGGCACAAGCAAAGGGCGCTTATTTCATTGAATGATGTGAATAAGAAAATAGCGCTTAGCGTTGTAAGACGTGCGTTTTCACAAGGATTTTTTATGATGTCTACTTGGGGCACGCACAAGTTTTTAGAAAAACACGGTGTGCCATCAAAAATGATTGAAAAATTTATGATAGATAAGCTGCAAAAACGTATGAAAAACAAGCGCTTGAGCTTTATTTTAAACACGCCAACATTAGGGAAAAACTCTCAAACTTCTGGTTTTCAAATAAGAACAATAGCTGAAATGTACAATATTCCTTGTTTTACATCAGTTGATACGGCGCGCGCTTATCTAAAAGCATACAGGCTTTTTGATAAAAAAGTTGAGTTGAATGTGGACACTATTACAAATTATCGTAAGAAAAAATTTAGATTATTTTTAAAATAAGATATATTTAAGAAGTCAAAAAGCGCTCAATCGATTTGATTGAGCGCTTTTAAAATAAATATTTTTTAAAAATTATTCTTCAATAACCTGTTGCATTTCAATATCCGGTTTGCCTAAAACTCTTACAAGTTCAAGCACAGAGGCCTTCATTTGGCATCTTTGAGATGAATTATTGAAAAAATCAGTATAGAAACAACCTTCACAGTTGCATCCTCTTTTATAACATTCCATTGCTGTTGTTGTCCATCTGCGCACAGCAACTGCACGCCCAAAGTCCCTGCTTTTTAGCACGTTTTGTTCTCCTAATAACCGTAATTTCTAATTTATATCGCTTAGTAGTTTGTTTTCGATTTACTAATATTAATTATATCTTTTAAGAGGTTTATTACAAGGAAATAGAGTGTAAATATTACGCTTTATTACAAAGTCTACAGGGCTTACATGGTGCGATTTTAGAGGTTCTTGAGCATGTGCAATTCAACCATGGCCATGGTTTCCATGATTGGACATGTCTTAAACCCATGGCATGAGCATGTTTCCATGATTTCAACTTTTTTATTTTGAGTTAAGAAATGTAAAGTTTTGGCTATTTCTGGCAAAAAAGCCATGCCTTTTAAGGCATGGAGAATAAAATTCTATATAAAAAAGCGGGAATTTAATCCCGCTTTTCAAAACTTCTCCAAAATTTAATCTTAATTTTAATCTAGTAGTCGACTTTTGAGCTTCGCGCACCGGCTGCCGCAGATTTTACGTATCGTCCTGTCTATCAAGGCTCATCGCCTTGATATCACGGACTCACATCCAATCGGGCAAGCTCGTTTAAAATTAGAGCACAGCTCTAAAATTTTAAACTTCGCTTGGTTTTAATCTAGTAACGCCTCTAAAATCGAAGCATTCTTTTGAGCGAATGAGTTCTCACGAACTTTTGTTTTGTGAATATAAGTTCTTAGAGCTTCTCTGATAAGTTCTGAACGTGAACGATTTTCGTTGTCTGCCACGTTGTCGATTTCGCTTAAAAATTTCTCGGGCATTGAAATTAGTACTCTTGCCATAATTTGTTTCTCCTTAATATCTTTTCTCTTTAGTTTCTCTTTTTTGTGTGGGATTATTTACTGTGTTCTTCTCTTACATATATAAAAACATGTTTTATTTAAAAATTGACTACAAAGTATATACTTTGTATACATGATGTTACATAACTTAACATAATACCCCTCATGTTATGTTAAACACTGTATTTTTTTCTTACCTCTTCATCGAGTAAAAAGATATCATCTAGCGTAAGTTCTTTTGTGGTCCATGTTTTGACATGTTCTCTTAAGGCTTTCTCCACAGTATTTTCGATATCTAAAAAGGCAATTTTGCCCATTAAAAAGCTGTTTACAGCGACTTCATTTGCCGCATTTAGTACTATTTGTGCACTTTGACCATATTCAAGCGCTTCATATGCCAGTTTTAAACATTTAAATTTTTCAAAATCTGGCTTAAAAAAGCTCATTTGTTTATCAAACAATGAAAAAGAGTTTGTTTTAATGCCCTCTAGGCGTTTTGGATATGTAAGTGCGTATTGAATTGGAATGTGCATAGAAGGTTCGCCAATTTGAGCGAGCATCGAGCCATCAACAAATTCAACAAAAGAATGCACAAGGCTCTGCGGGTGGATTACAACCTCAATTTTATCTTGTGGCATGTTAAATAAATAATGAGCCTCAATAACCTCTAATCCTTTATTCATAAGGGTAGCACTATCAATGGTAATCTTTTTGCCCATTGCCCATCTTGGGTGTTTAAGCGCATCTTGAGCTTTCACATTTTTCATAGATTCTTTTTTTAAATCTAAAAAAGGACCGCCAGAAGCTGTAATAATAAGTTTTGAAGGTGGATTAACAGAATCATTTAAACACTGAAAAATAGCTGAGTGCTCTGAATCCACAGGAATTATATTAACACCTTTTTCTTTTGCCTTTTTTGTAACAAGGGCGCCTGCCATAACAAGAGTTTCCTTGTTTGCAAGGGCTATATCAATACCTTGCTCGATAGCAGCTAGCGTTGGTTTAAGTCCAATTTTACCACTTGTCGCTACAAGCAATATGTCATTATTTTTATCAGATGCAATTTCAATTAAACCTTGCGTTCCAAAAAATATTTCAATGTCTTTAAACTGAGATTTAAGCGCTAGCGCGTCTTTTTCGTGCCTTACACAGACTTTTTTAGGGTTATATTTTTTAATTTGTTCAATTAAAAGTTCAATGTTTTTGCCAGCGGCGAGTGATATTATTTCATAGTTTAAATAATCAAGCACCTCAAGCGCTTGAGTTCCAATTGAACCAGTTGAGCCTAAAATTGAAATTTTTTTCATATGTTTATTATATTTTAAACATGATATTTTATTTTAAAAAGATTAATTATTAAGCTTTGCGCTGTCTTTTCTTATAAAATCACAAATTTCTTCAAGCCTTTTGTCTTCAAGAGCATCAACGAGTGCTTGAATATTATCAAATTTCTTTAATTTAAAACCAATTTCAGCGAGCAACACACAATCATTACATAATCTATGCTCACCATATTGAATAGATCCCGCGTAACAAGCGCTTTTTCCACATGCGGCACAATCAAAATATTCATTCAATGAATCTGGATTCTCCTCAACATCATCATTGTACATAGCTTCAACAACAAGTTGCATATCTTTTATAATTTCTTGTGCGTCATTAGTCATTTGTTTCTTCCTTTAAACTCATTAAAATTCCCTGCATGATATTTTGAAAATCTTCATCATTTAAACAAGAAATTGCTTTAAACACCCTAGTTAATGGCATTGAATTGTCATACCATCTTCTTTTGTTTTGTTGTCTGTATAGACCTAACACTCTATCTACCCCAAGACTTAAAGGGGCAAAGCTCGCCTCTTTATTGTGAGCTTTTACAATATCTATAACCTTAATAATCTCTCTAGCTATTTCATAGTGAGATCTTATAGAAAGATGTTTCAAAATTTCCAAAACTTCTTTTGTATAAGGCTTATTGTCATACCAACGTCTTAGTTCAACTTTTGTTTTCATACTTTAATTCTAGCGTTTATTTTTCAATTGGGCAAGTTAGATTAAAAATTCTGATAAAACATAATTAGACATTAAAACCCCGTTTGTACTAAGTTTATAGCCCTTTTGTGTTTTTTCAATTAGTGTTTCTTTTAAAAACATATCAAGCTGATTTTTAAATTGTTCTTCAAAATTAATATTAAATTTTTTGTTTAAATATTCAACATCTATCCCCATAGATAGCCTTAAACCAAGGAATATATGCTCTTCAAGCGATGCTTTTTCATCTATAATTTCATATTCTTTTTCTTTTAATGGCTCTTTAATATAATTTAAAATGTCATTTTCATTTTGATATCTTTTATTATCAACAAAGCCCGACGCGCTCGCGCCAAAGCCCCAATATTGCTTGTTTGTCCAATACGCCAGATTATGTCTTGAATGCTTATCTTTAATTGAAAAGTTTGAAAATTCATATTGAGTATAATTTTCCAATTTTTCAATTGCCATTTCATACATCATAGCTTGAATTTCATCATCAGGCAGA
>CAYJMX010000082.1:5204-6980 GCA_964371485.1 uncultured Gammaproteobacteria bacterium
TACCTTTTTCAATTTTTAAACCATATAAAGATATATGTGGAACTTCAAGTGATATCGCTTCTTTGAGAGTATTTTCCCACAGCTCTAGAGTTTGATTGTTCAATCCATATATTAAATCTATAGAAAAATTATCAAAACCCGCTTCTTTTATATTTTTAATAGCTTCAAGCGCCTCTTTTTTGTTGTGCGCCCTTTTTATTCCCTTTAAAAGATTGTCGTCAAATGCCTGTACTCCAAGGCTTATCCTGTTTATTCCAAGGTTTTTATACTCTTTTAATTTTATTAAATCAACGCTATTTGGGTTCATTTCAATAGTTATTTCAGCATTTTTTTCAAATTTAAACGTGCTTAAAATATCTTTTATATTTTCAACAGACAGTAAACTTGGTGTGCCACCGCCAAAATAAAGCGTTTCAAGGGGTTCGTCTTTATAATAATGCTTAATTTCTTGTATTAAAGATTTTGTATAATCTTTAATTAAACTAAGCTTACATGTCGATATAAAGGCGCAATAAGGACATTTTTGAGCACAAAATGGAATGTGTAAATAAATACTTTTTATCATATTTAGATTATAATTCAAATATGCTTACACAGATGGAAATTGAAATTTTAGAACAACCGCACATTATTTCAGAGCTTATTAAAGAATATGTGCAGAATTATGTCGTAACTATTCCAATTCCAACTTCAGTTAAAAAAATCGTGCTTGTGGGTTCTGGCTCTTCTTATAATTGTTCACTTTTAGCTAAATGGTTTTTTGATAATATGGCGCAAGTGGATACAAAAATATTTTATAGTGGAGAATTGCTCAATGATAGCGTGAAAATTGACCCTGATGCTATGTATTTTTTCACATCTCAATCTGGTGAAACATATGACACAATTTGTGCGTTTAATAAAGCAAAAGAGGCTCAAGCAAAGACTTTTGCGATAGTAAATAATAATAATTCAACTTTATATAATAATGCTGATTTTAAAATTGATATAAAAGCAGGTGTTGAAAGTTCAATCGCCTCAACAAAAGCTTTTACAGGCTCACTTATGGCGCTGTATCTTTGCGCGGTGAAAATAGGGGCTAATGGATTAAAAAATATTGGCGAGTATGTAAAAAATATTTATGAAATTGAAAAACATATTTCAAATGCGCTTGATTTAACTCTTGATTTAGATAAAGCTGTGAATTTTCTGCATAAAGAAAAAGATATACAAATGCTTGCTTCAAATATAAATTACGCCGCTGTTAAAGAATGCGCCCTTAAAGTGAAAGAAACATCATATATTGATTGTAATCCTCATTTTATGGGGGAATTTTTACACGGGCATCTTGCAATTTTAAACAAGTCAAATACTGTACTATCAATCATCACAAGGGATTGTAGTGAATTTGAAAAAAGGACTTATGAGAAATTAAGAAAAGAAAATAAGATTAAAAGCGTTGTTATAACTGATTGTGCTAGAAGTTTTGATTGTGAAGTAGAAATTACTTTTCCAAGGTTTGAATCAAAAATTACAAAAATGTTGGCGCTGATTATGATTGTTCAGATGTTGGCGTTAAAAATCGCGCTTAAATTAAAGCGCGATGTTGATAAACCAAAGGGACTTTCAAAAGTGGTCAATTAAGAACACTTGAAATAGTCTGAAATTAACCTTTTTTTAGGGAAAAATCTGCTCAATAAGCTTACTTTTTCTCTTTTTTGTGTGCCTAATGCGTATTTTTTGTACTTTGTCATTAAAACTGCTTTTTTAATAATCATTTTGTTGTAAACACGCTCT
>CAYJMX010000083.1:0-5633 GCA_964371485.1 uncultured Gammaproteobacteria bacterium
TTGCCTCACTAGTGTTTAGTGCGTCAAATGTTTCATCATATTCTTGCTTTTCTTCCTTGCCAAGATTTGCTGTCATAATCTCTCTTAGCTCTTGCTCTTTTGCTTCGATACTTGAATCAAAATCTGCCTGCATTGTTTCTTTTTGAGCTTCAAGGTCAGGAAGAACCGTGCCACTTAGTTCAGCTTGTCTAGCTTCTAGTTCTTCAATACTTGTTCCTGTTTGTCCAATAGGTGCGCCTGATGCGGCTGCTTGCATGGTCGAGCCCGCGCTTTGGCGAACATCACTTGATGCGCCTGCAGATTCAAGGGTCTTGTCATACTCTTGTGCTAGCTCTTGTTGTTTTGCCGCATCTGCTGTGGCCGCTATTTCATCAAAAACTTCTTCGCCATACTCATCTGTTATAAGTTGCTTTACAAAGATATTAAAATCATCGCCAGTCACTGTCATATTGTCTTTGTTGTCCGCCGCAAATTCCGCGTCATTTTCTTCGTTCAATGATGCTACATTGTTGATTTCTTCTTCTTGAATAATTCCATCGTTATTTTTATCAAACTGTTCAAATACGCTATCTGTACCTAATTTGTCCATCCATTCGCCAAAAATGGAGCCAGATTCACTGTTTGTAAAATTGCTTTCCATAAGGTCTTTAAATGTGTTGGCATCAGCACCAACAAAAATGCTCATATCAACAGAAGCGCTAGAGCTAATTGGAGAGCTTGTCATATACTCTTGAGCGGCGTCAAGTTGTTGTTCCGCCTTGCTTTTATCAAGTGCTTCTAAAGTCTTATCGTACACGCTTTTTAAATAGCCGCTGATATTGTTGAACATAAAATAACCTCACGTATTAATTAGTTATATATATAAAGTATATACAAATGGTATAATTTTAAGTGAGCTATTTTTTGTTACATTGCTTAATGATATGTTAACCTAGTATTTCTACAAGGCTTTCTTTTGCAATTTTTATGGCAAAAGCCATTTCTTTTTTAGAAATTGTAAGTGGCGGATTAAAATACAGAACATTTCCTAGTGGCCTTAGTAGTAGCCCTTTTTCAAGTGCTTTTTTATAAATTTGATATCCAATTCTATCTTTTGAATCAAAAGGCGTTTTTTCTTTTTTATCTATTACAAGCTCAATGGCGTTAATTAGCCCGATGGATCGAATATCGCCAACATTTTTGTGCTCTTTAAATTCTTCAATAATTTTTTCTTTAAAATAAATCGCTTTTTTACTTGCCTCTTTTAAGATTGGCTTTTTATCTAATATATTTAACACTTCAACAGCTGCAGAGCACGCAAGCGGGTTGGCGCAGTATGTGTGTGAGTGCAAAAAGCTTTTGTTATCTGTGTAGTCGTGATAAAAAGCGTCATAAATTTTACTTGTGACACAAGCAATTGCCATTGGCATATATCCACCC
Source organism: uncultured Gammaproteobacteria bacterium (assembly GCA_964371485.1). GTDB lineage: Bacteria > Cyanobacteriota > Vampirovibrionia > Gastranaerophilales > Gastranaerophilaceae > CAYJMX01. The sequence goes on from CAYJMX010000083.1 coordinate 1,420, forward strand.
GTAAGACCCTTTGATAAACACATAATATCAGGCGATATGCCCGCTATGTCACAGCCAAACATTTTACCCAATCTGCCATAACCTGTTGCAATTTCATCAGCTATTAAATGAATGTTATATTTATCACAAAGTGCTCTTAATTTTTTTAAATAAATAGGAGAATATATTTTCATGCCTGCTGCTGCTTGCAAAAGCGGTTCAACAACTATGGCACAAGTTTCGTTTCCATGTTTTTCAAATTCTTTTTCAGCGTGCTCTATGCACTTCGCGTCGCACTTTGAATTATCTAAATTATATGGGCATCTATAGCAATCTGGCGATTTAATTCTTATGGTATCGAGTAAAATCGGCCTATACATTTTTGAATAAATATCAACACCACTTATTGAAAGAGCGCCTATAGTTTCGCCGTGATAAGCGTTTTCAAGCGCCATAAAACGTACCTTTTGTGGGTTTCCGGTTTGATTGTGATATTGTAAGCTCATTTTTAAACTAGCTTCAATAGCTGATGAACCGTTATCTGTAAAGAAGAACTTCTCAAGCCCTTGTGGAATAATTTTTGATAATCTTTCACAAAGTTCAATTGCTTTTTTGTGAGTGAAGTTTGCAAAAATAACATGTTCTAGTTTATCAATTTGTTTTTTAACAGCTTTATTTATCTGCGGGTTTGAATGACCCAAAAGGTTGCACCACCAAGAGCTTATGATATCAAGATATTTTTTATTTTCATAAGAATATAAATAAGAACCTTTTGCTTTTTTTATTACAATAGGTTTGAGCTCCTCATAATCTTCATTTGTGAACATGGGTGCCAAATATATTTTAGGTCTTTTTGCACTAGTAAAGTTGTTTCATTCATAGTATAATTATAATATAAGGTTGTGAATATGTCATATGCAAGGGTGCTATCAATTCAGTTTGCTCCAGAATTGGGGAATAAGACTGCAAACTGTAACAAAATTATAGATATAATTAAGCAAAATTCTCAAAATGTGCTTGATTTAGTTGTGTTGCCCGAATTTTTTTCTACTGGAATTGACGCGCAATCCTTTTTAAACGAGCCTGAACATCAAGATGACTCATTCACTTTGAATTTCTTTAAAAAAGTAGCACTAGAATTAAATGTTAATATTGTGATGGGCACAATAGCTGAAAAAGCTGATGATGGCAAGCTATACAACACATCTTTTGCTATAAATCGTCAAGGTGAAATTATAGGAAAATATAGAAAAATTCACCTGTTTGATTATCTAGGTGGGGAAGAGGGCAAAAAATTTAACGCAGGAAACACACCTGTTGTCGTCCAGTTTGACTTCGCAAAGGTTGGTTTGAGCATTTGCTTTGATATCAGATACCCGCTTTTATATAATAAATTAATAAAAATGGGAGCTGAAATAATCGTGCTTCCTAGTGCGTGGTGTTATTTAAATGATATTGATGATAATTCCCTAAAATCTTTTATGGCGGCTTGGGAGAGTTTAAACGTTGCACGCTCTGTTGAAACTCAAACATATTTTATTAGTGCTAATTTATCTGGCAAAATTAACGATAATGTTTCCTGCATCGGAAAATCTATGATTGTAGCCCCTGATGGAACTATTTTAAAGCAGGCAAAAAATAACGAATTTGCCATATGCAAGTCAATTGGACTTGGTGAAATCCGAGATTTAAAAAGAGATTTCCCTGTTTTTGATATAGATTAAGCTATTAAGTTCTTTTGTTTTTTGTTATATCTTAAAGAGCATATAAATGATGCAACGATAAATATAAGTCCGATGAAGCCTGTTATTACCTCTGGAACTTCTTTAATTGCTGATATCATCATAATTAACGCTAGTGCGCCAATTGCCCAGTGTGCACCGTGCTCTAGATAAATATATTTATTTAAAGTTTTCTTTTCAACAAGCATTATTGTAAGAGAACGAACAAACATTGCACCAATAGATAAGCCTACTGTGATAATTATAATATCTTTTGTAAGAGCAAATGCGCCCAATACACCATCTAGAGAGAAAGATGCATCAATTACTTCAAGATATAAAAAGCTTGCAAGACAACTTGTTTTAGCGGTCTTGTTCACTTCAAGTTTAGCGAGTTCCTCGCTTCTTTTAGCTAGTAGATGAGTAAGTCCATCAATTAAAAGATAAATTACAACACCCCACATGCCAGCTATAGTCCCGTTTGCCCTATTATCTTCAGGAATAAAGATTTGTGATGTGTATAACATAAGGAGAGTTAGTACTGTTTGAATACTTTTATAGTGTCCAATTTTAGCTAGTTTTGACTCAATTGGTTTAATCCAAAATACATCTTTATTTGGTGATATAAAATAAGATAGAAATAACATCATTAAGAATGTGCCACCAAAGGTTATAATGGTTGGATGTGCCACATGTAGGTAATGTGCGTATTTAGTGGAATCTGTCACCGCCATTTTTGCTACATCTACAAAGCCAAGATTTGCAAAAATTGCCACAACTAAAATCGGGAAGACAAATCTCATACCAAATACGGCAATAGCAATACCCCAGGTTAAAAACCTCTGTTGCCATTTTTTTGACATATGCTCTAGTTTCGCTGCGTTAACAACGGCATTGTCAAAGGATAAACTTACTTCAAGCACACTTAAAATAAAGGCTATAAACAAGCATTGTAGACCCATTTGTCCAATGTGATATTCACCCCAAATGTAAGCTAGAATAAAACCTACAATTGTTACTATGTATGAGCTTGTAAAATAATTTGCGTTCATCTAAATTTTCCTTTTAATTCATAAGGAAATTGTACCAATATTATTACGCAATGGCAAATTATTCATACCTCAATGCATCAATTGGATTAAGAAGAGACGCCTTGTGTGCTGGATAATATCCAAAAACAATTCCTACAAGACCTGAAAAACCAAAGGATAATGCCACAGGCATTATATTTATATCAACAGGCATAGATGTCGCACTTGCAACAAGTTTGCTTAATAGAATTCCTGAAATGACGCCAATGACACCGCCAGCTAGTGATAATGCTAGCGCTTCAAATAAAAACTGCGCCCTTATGTCCATCGCCTTAGCGCCAATTGCCATTCTTATGCCGATTTCTTTTGTACGCTCTGTCACTGAAACAAGCATTATATTCATAATCCCAATGCCACCTACAAGTAATGACACAGAGGCGATTGCGCCCAATAAAATTGCCATGGTATTTGACGCCTGTTTTACAGCTTCAAGCATTTGAGTAAAGTTTCTTATGCTGAAATCATCTTCTTTGTTTTTGCCCAAGGAATGCCTTTCTCTTAATAAAAGCTGTATCTCCTCTTGGGCGTCACTTATGGTGTCGGCACTGTGAGCTTGAACGTTTATAAATTTAACAGAATTTGGAAAGTCTGTTCCAAAGAGCTTTTTTTGTGCGGTAGTAAGTGGCACAAGAATAACATCATCTCTATCTCTTCCCATGGAGTCTTGCCCCTTGGTTTCAAGCAAGCCAACAACTCTAAACGGGGTGCCATTTACCCTAATTACTTTTGATATTGGATTTAAATCTCCAAAAAGATTTAGCGAAACTGTTTCACCTATAATCGCATTTTTTGTGTTGTTTTTTACATCTTCAGGGTAAATTCCTCTACCCATAGAAACTTCCCAAAGCATAATGTCAAAATATTCTGGAGTGACTCCATACACCGATGTCGCCCAGTTGCTGTTAGAATATACTACTTGGGCAATCCCACTAACTGTTGGCGCCACAAGTTTTACAGAAGGGCATTGTCTTGCAATCGCTTCAGCATCCTTTGAGGTAAGAGTTGGGGCGGATCCAGCACCCATTCTGACACCAGAAGATGTGGTTGAACCTGACATAACCATAAGAATGTTTGAACCCATAGATTCAATATCTTTTTCAATTTTTTGCTTTGCGCCTTCACCTATAGATAGCATTACAATCACGGCGCAAACGCCTATGATTATACCAAGACTTGTTAGCATTGAGCGCATCTTGTTAACCTTAAGCGATCTTAGGGACATTTTTAAGGTAGATTTTACATCTATCATTTCGCCCCCTTTTTATTTAATTTGTCGCTTACAATTTTCCCATCAGAAAATCTCACAATTCTTTTTGAATACAATGCGATATCATTTTCGTGCGTTACTAAAACTATTGTTTTTTTTGATTCTTCATTCAGCTTTACAAAAAAGTTCATAACTTCAATGCTTGTTTTTGGATCT
>CAYJMX010000083.1:5643-6944 GCA_964371485.1 uncultured Gammaproteobacteria bacterium
CCGCTAGAATGATAGGGGCGTCATTTACAATAGCGCGAGCTATCGCCACTCTTTGTTGTTGACCACCAGACATTTGATTTGGCAAATGATGCTCCCTGTTTGAAAGCCCCACAACCTCAAGTGCCTTTTTAGCAAGTCTTTTTCTTTCTTGTTCATCAATTCCCTTATATACCATTGGCATTTCAACGTTTTCAAGGGCTGAAGTTCTTGAAATTAGATTAAATCCTTGAAAAACAAAGCCAAGTTTTAGGTTTCTAATAGAGGCTAGTTCATCAGTGTTGTGATTTATTACATCAATCCCATCAAGGCTGTAACTGCCAGAAGTTGGTTTATCTAGACAACCTAAAAGATTCATAAATGTTGATTTTCCAGAGCCAGATGCTCCCATGATTGCAACAAATTCGCCTTTTTCAATATTTAGGGAAACATCATCAAGAGCATTAAAAGAACTATCTCCTGTTTGATAGGTTTTTATGACATTTTTGATTTCAATTAAGCTCACTTAAACATCCTTGTTTGAGCTTTGCTGTTAGAGTTTGGACGTTTTTTATTTTTACTATTTAATCCAATTATTACCTTATCTTTTTCTTTGATGTCTTTTGAAATAATTTCTATAAAATCACTGTCACTGATTCCAAATTTTGCTTCCATTCTTTCTGGTTTGCCTGCTTTAAATATCCACACTCCTGTGTTTTCAAACTTTTTACCTTTTGTTATTTCCTCTGGTGCAAATCTCGTTGCAGCAGTTGGAACGGACAATACATCCTTTTTTTCTTTTGTAATTATAGAAACATTAGCGCTCATACCAGGGACCAATTTGCCATCATCGTTATTAACATCAACCACAACAACGTAAGTTACAACGTTTGAAATTGTTGTTGGAGATATTCTTACCTGTGATATACTTCCGTGGAAAATGTCATTACTGTAGCCATCAAGTGTGTATTCAACTTTTTGATCTTCTTTGATTTTTCCAATATCCGCCTCTGACACACTTACTTCAATTTGCATTTGCGTTAAATCTTGCGCAACTGTAAAAAGTGTTGGTGTTTGGAAACTCGCCGCTACAGTTTGACCTATTTCAACGTTTCTTGTAACAACAACGCCGTCAACCGGTGATGAAATTTTTGTGTATTTTAAATTTGTCATATTATTATCAAGCACGGCTTGTGCTTGCTTGATTGAAGCTTCCATTGAATTAAGTTCAGCCAAGTGAGATTCATAATTTGCTCTTGCAAGGTCAAGGTCGTTTCTTGATACATAGTGCTTTGTATATAATCTAGAATATCTTTCATAGTTCA
>CAYJMX010000084.1:0-6869 GCA_964371485.1 uncultured Gammaproteobacteria bacterium
TTATTGTTATGAATCCTAAAAATGGTGAAATTCTAGCATTCGCTGCTTATCCATATTACAACCCAAACAATTTTAGAAAATATTCAATGACAGATATGAAAAACTGGGCACTAACGGACGTTTTCCCTCCTGGTTCAACTTTTAAGGTTATATCTGTTGCAAGTGCTATGATAAATGGCAATATTGACAAAAACACTAGAATCCAAGACACAGGTAAAATGAAAATCGGCTGGTGGGATATTGAAAATTACGATTATGACCCTAAAAAAATCCCAGGGTTAATTGACCTTGTCTATCTTTTTCAGCACTCAAGTAACGTAGGTACTGCAAAAATTTCTTTAATGATAGACCCGCAAAATTACTATGATACTTTAAAATTATTCGGGTTTGGCGTTAAAACGGGCATTGACCTTCCTGGAGAATCGGCGGGCATTTTACCTGCGGCTAAAAATTGGGATGAAGCAACCCATGCTTCTATGGGTTATGGTTATGGTGCTTCTACAACTGCTATTCAAATGGCGGCTGCAGTTAGTGCTATAGCGAATAAGGGAGTTTGGATAACTCCTCATGTGATTAAATATTCGCCAGAAGTGTATGAGCAAAAAATTTCAAAAAGAAGAGTAATGAGTGAGCAATCGGCTGCTGATTTAACAAATATATTGACTAAAGCAATGGAGAATTCAAAGAGTATTGTTAAAATGGATGAGTATTATATTGCTGCAAAAACTGGTACATCAAGAAGACCGCTTGATGACGGGGCGGGATATTCAAATAAATTATACACATCAATGGTAGGCTACTTGCCAGCAAGTGACCCTAAGGTTCTTGTGTATGTAATTGTAGATTCTCCAGAAGGTGAACAAGTTTGGGGTTCAACGGTTGCCGCGCCAATTTTTAAAGAAATCACATCAGAACTTGTTAAAATCATGAATTTGAATCCAGACAAAAAAACAAAGCGCAAAAAATAGTTTTTAAGATAAAATAAGTATATAGACATTTGGGGAGTAAAAATGGAGTTAAGTAAAATAATTAAAGAAGTTCAGCCGGATGAAGTCTTGAACAACAAAGATGTTGATATTCTTGGTGTTTCATATAACTCAAATACAATTAAAAGCCACGAAATATTTGTATGTCTAAAAGGTGAACATGTAGATGCACATAATTATGCTCAAGATGCTTTTGAAAAGGGTGCTGTAGCACTTATGTGTGAAAAGCCTATGAATATTGAAATTCCTCAATTGATTGTAAAATCTACTCAAGAAAAAATTGCAGATTTATCAGCTTGTTTTTATCATAACCCATCAAAAGAGCTTAATTTAATCGGTATCACTGGTACAAATGGTAAAACAAGTGTTACACATTTGATTCAAAAAATATTTGAAAATGCCAACAGAAAATGCGCACTAATAGGTACTCTTGGTCATAAAATGACATCTGATTCAGAATATCTTGAAGCAAAGCACACTACTCCACAAGCACCAGAGTTGCAAGCAACATTATCAAAAATTTTAAAAGCAGAAGTGCTAAATGTTGTAACAGAGGTGTCTTCTCATTCATTAGAGCAGTCTAGAGTAAGAAAATGCAACTTCTCAACAGCTGTGCTTACAAACCTTACGCAAGATCACCTTGATTATCATATTACTATGGATAATTATTTTGAAGCTAAGGCAAAACTGTTTTCAGAGTTAAATGTGGGTTCAAATGCGGTTATAAATATTGATGATAAATATGCTCAAAAGTTTTTATCAAAAATACCTAATGGAATTGACATTGTAACTTATGGCGTCAACAATGATGCTGATTTAAAAGCTACAAACATTGAATTTGGCTCTTCTGGTGTGAAATTTGACTGTAATTATAAAAATGAAACAGTGTCTATAAAATTAAAATTAAACGGTATGTTTTCTGTTTATAACTCTCTGGCGGCAATTGCAGCGGCGCTTGTGAATGATATTTCACTACAATGCGCTAAAGAGGCGCTTGAAGTTACCTCTTCTGTCGCTGGTCGTTTTGAAATAGCTTCAACAGAGCCTATGGTTATTGTGGACTATGCCCACACGCCTGATGGACTAGAAAATATTCTGCGTGCGGCAAGGGAGCTTACTCCAAAAAATGGTAATCTAATCTGTCTATTTGGCTGTGGTGGCGATAGAGATGCTACAAAGCGTCCAAAAATGGGTAAAATTGCTCAATCTTTATCTGATATTATCGTCATTACATCTGATAATCCGCGCTCTGAAGATCCACAGCAAATTATAACAGACATTTTATCTGGATTGAAATTAATCAATCCTAAGACTGTTTTTGTTGAAATCGATAGAAAAAAGGCAATACAAATGCTTAAAACAATGGCATCTAAAAATGATGTTGTCGTAGTTGCAGGAAAAGGGCATGAGAACTATCAAATCCTTAAAGATAAAACAATTCACTTTGATGATAGAGAAGAAGTTAAAGAAGTTTTTGGCACAAAGGATTAAGTTTGTTAACAATATTTCCATACAGGAATTATTGTATTAAAATGTATATATCGGAGGAAATTTGAGCGATAAATTAATCATATCTGGCTCTCGTCCATTAAGTGGCGAAGTTTCAATATCAGGGGCAAAAAATGCTGTATTAAAGCTTATGGCAGCAGCGCTTTTGGCTAGCGATGTTTCAAGAATATATAATGTTCCTGAACTTACTGATGTCGAAATCATGATTGAAGTGCTCGAATGTCTTGGTGCTAAATGCAAATACGATAAGAATGAAAAAGTTATAGAAATTGACGCTACAAGCTTAACTAGTGTTTGTGCCTCTGAAGATTATGTTGCAAAAATGAGAGCCTCTTTTGTGGTTCTAGGTTCGCTTGTGGGCAGAATGAAAGAAGCAAGAGTTGCATTACCTGGTGGCTGTAAAATCGGCGAAAGACGCGTAAATTTTCACATAAAAGGCCTTGAAGCGCTAGGTGCGACATGTACCATTGAAGATGCGTATGTTGTAGCAAAAGCGCAAAAGCTTGTGGGTAGTGATGTTTGTTTTGATATCCCATCTGTGGGTGCTACTGAAAATATTATGCTAGCTGCGGTTCTAGCTGAAGGTGTTACAAGAATTCAAAACGCAGCGCAAGAGCCTGAAATTGTAGATCTTGCAAACTTCTTAAAGGCGATGGGTGCTAACATTGAAGGCGCTGGAACAAACGAAATTATTGTAACTGGCGTAAAACCTAATGAATTAAGAGGTGTAGAGTACACAACGATATCCGATAGAATTGAAGCGGGCACATATATGAGTGCTATTATTGGTTCAGGCGGCAGTGGTATAATAAAAAATGTTTTTCCAAATCATCTAACAATTTTTACTGGAAAGCTCCTTGAAATGGGCGCAAAAATAAAATTACTAGAACCAAATGTAATGGAAGTTTCAGCAAGTGAAAAACTCTTGCCAATGAATTTTATAACTCAACCTTACCCTGGTTTTCCAACAGATCTTCAAGCACTTGCAACGTCTTTACTTGCAACTTCAAATGGCATAAGCGTTGTTACTGAAAGCTTGTATGAAAATAGATTTATGCATGTAAATGAATTATGGAAAATGGGTGCTAATATTAAAATTAATAAAAACCATGCCATAATTAAGGGTGTAGATTACCTTGTGGGAACATCTGTTACAGCTCCAGATTTAAGAGCAGGGGCAGCGTTAGTAGTTGCAGCTATTATGGCTCGCGGAGAAAGTGAAATCAAGGGACTAGCGCATATTGATAGGGGTTATGAAAAATTCAGCGAAAAGCTTAAGGCGCTAAATGTTGAAGTAGTTCGTGTTAAAAATAATGAAAATGCTCCAAAAGAGCTTGCCCTAGGAGGAATAAATGAGTCATAAGTATAAAAGATGGTATGATTATGATCCACTTTTGATTAAAGTAATAAACTTGCTTAAAGATTATCAAAGCGAGCTAAAGTCACACGCTGAAATGTTTTTGCAAAAAGTTGAACAACAAGTTTCAAAAGATGCATTAGACAAATTTTATCAAATGGTTAAACCTCAAAAGCCAAACAGATGGTATGACCATGATCCTGTTATTTCAAAAACAGTTGAATTATTAAGAGTTGTTCCTCAAGAAGTTCAAAAGCAAGCAGCTCGCGCCTTTATTGACGCACTAGAGGCTAGTGGCATTTTTATAAATGAGAATGAAGATAAAAAACAAGAAGAATCATCTGAAGATAGTGCTGAACCTAAGGAATAGGGCTGAAAAAGTTTTTGACTCTGTCAATAATGCTTTGTTTTTTTAATTTTTCCATTATCCCTTTTTCAAGATTCAATTCAAGATTTTCAAATTCAAATTCAAAATTCTCATTAAGAATTCTTGAAAGCTTATTCACATCTTGTATTCTTTGAGTAGTCTTTTTGTTCATCATAACAGCGTTTTCAAGGCGCGTTCTTGATTGTCTTGTGAGTTCATTATCACAATACGCACTTATTAGTCTAAACCTTCTAAAGTCCTTCGCCCTTTGAATGTTTTTCTCTTTTATTGAATTAACAAGGTTGTTCACAATTGTGTATTTTTCCATGCAAAATGGACAATTTCTTAAGTGCAGAGCGATTCTATCACGTTTTTTATTGTCTGTAATTTTTTCCTCTATGTAATTTAAAAGAAGCTTCGAGACTTCTTCACATCCAAGGTTTCCCTTTAACATTATCCCTCCTAATTATCTTATGTAATCTCTTAGGTCTTCTTGTAATTTTAATCTAGCGCGCGCAATTCTTGATTTTACCGTCCCAATGTTTGAATTGGTTGCATTGGCTATTTCTTCATACGACAACCCTTGAAGTTCGCGCATTATAATTGCTGATTTAAATGGATTCTCAAGTTTTGAAATGGATTTTTTAATATTCGCGCCAAGCTCTTTTCTTGCCATTTCTTTATATGGATTTGCGCTATGATCTGGCACTTCAAGTTCTTTTGATTCTTCTTTTTTTTCATCAAGTGAGACCTTTTTAATGCTTGCGCTTTTTTGCTTTTTTCTAAGTGAATCGTAAAACTGATTTGTAATGATTTGATTTAGCCATGATTTAAATGTTTTTGGATTCTTTAATCTTTTAATATTTTTTGCCACTTTTAATAGCACTTCTTGAGTTATGTCTAAAATATCAGAATTATCCGAATCAAGATAATAAAGTGAAGCGAAGACCACCTTTTGTTGCCTTCTTATTATCTCCTCTAATGCCACATCGTCGCCACTTTGAGCCAAATGTATAAGTTCATTTAAATCATTATTTTTTAATTTGTGCTTCATAATTAAAAAATAAATCTAAACTATTCAATTAAGTATAATCTTTGTTATATAATCATAATGGCAATATTATTAAGGTTATATTTTGAATAGAATTATTGATGCAAATTTAAATAGAGCAACTGAAGCACTTAGAGTCATTGAAGAAATCGCAAGATTTATAATTAATGATAAAGAAGCTTCGGGTGAATTAAAAAACATTAGACATAAATTATGTACTTTTTTTGATAAAAATTATGATGATTTAATAAAATCACGCGATACGCAAAATGATGTTGGTGTTGATATTTTGAACCCTACCTTAAAAGAAAATAAAAACCTTGAATCTATATTTAGATCTAACTTTAAACGCTTAGAACAAGCTTTAAGAGTATTATCTGAATATTCTAATTTAAGTGATGATTTAAGGTACAAAAGTTATACAATAGAAAAAAAAATGAGTGAAAAGATAAAAATGGACATAAAAAAATATTTATTAAAAGACAAAAAATTGTACTTGGTTACAAATTCAGATAAATATCAAGACGAGAATGAATTTTAAGATAGAGTAGCTCAAGCAGTTAAAGCTGGAGTGGACATTGTTCAATTAAGAGAGAAAAATCTTAATACAAGGCAGTTTGTAAAATACGCAAAAGCCATTAGGCAAATATGTTCTGAGTATGGCGCTCTTTTTATAATAAATGACAGAGTGGATATCGCACAAATCGTCCAAGCAGACGGAGTGCATCTGGGGCAAGAAGACATTGATATTAAAAGCGCAAGAGAAATCTTAGGCGAGAAAATGATTATCGGAATTTCAACCCATAAGCCACAAGATGCTATTGAAGCTATGGAGCAAGGTGCTGATTATATTGGTGTAGGCCCAATTTTTAAAACTCCAACAAAGCCTAATAAAGAGCCTGTTGGACTTGAATATTTAAAATGGGCAAAGGAAAATGTATCAATTCCATTTTTTGCCATTGGCTCAATTGATGAAACTAGTGTTGATGAGGTTGTAAGTGCTCAAGTGGATAGAATAGCCTTAATTAGAGCCGTAATGGATAGCCAAGATATCAATAAAACTGTTAAATTTTTTAAAGAAAAGCTTAACAAATAGGCAATTTATTTTGTTTCCAGTACTTATAAAGACAAGTGTAAGTTTTACGTTTGTGTAAAATTGAGATAAAGAATGTATTAAAAAAAGCATTTTCGTGTGATTTATGTGATTTAATTGAATTTTACAGACTTGGCAGAAAAAAACTTCACTGGTTAAATATGGAAATAAAGAAGCAACAACATACTTTAAATAGTAGTATTACGGCAAAGAATACACAAAAACAAGCGCAAAATTTTGGTAGTGGCGCGTCATTGTTGAACGCTGCAACATACGGTCTTATGGTGTTAGATAAATCACCAATGATTGAAGTGGCATTTACTGACACTGTTGCCACAAACATCCCGCGTTCTGTTATGGATTTAAAAACAGGCATTCCTGCTGCAGCTGAAACATTTAGGCGTGAATTTTCTGGTCTTTTTGTTAACTGCCTGATGCCTAGCTTTATAGTGCTTGGTGTTTCAAAACTTGCAAATAAGCCTATTATGGGTAGTGAATTTAAAGAT
>CAYJMX010000085.1:0-6817 GCA_964371485.1 uncultured Gammaproteobacteria bacterium
GTAATGATTTCAAATAATTTATCTAGCGCTTTTTTTAGTTTTCTAGACACCTGCATTTGAGAAATATCAAGCCTTTGAGAGATTTCTCTTTGGTTTAATCCTTCAAAATAATTCAATATAATAATAGTTTGTTCGTCTTCTTCTAGTTTGCTTATAGCGACATTTAAAATAATTCTATTTTCAAAACTTGATAAAAGATTTTTTTCGCTTTCATCAACAAGGCGCTCTGATATTGTTGTGGAGCCATTTTCATCACTTCCAACAATTTGATCAATTGAAATTGCCGTTGTTCTTCTATCTAGTTCAAAAACTTCTGTAATTTTTTTCTCAGATAATGATAACGCTTGAGCAAGCTCCTTGTCTGATGGCGCTTCACCAAGTTTTTCAGTAAGTTCTAGCGTGATTTTATGAACACGATAAGAAAGTTCTTTAATTTCTCTTGGTGCCCTAATTATGGTACTTTTATCTCTTAAATAGTGGCGAATTTCGCCTGTAATTAAGTATGTGGCATAAGTTTTAAAATTATTTGACACTTCTGGTTTAAATAAATCAATGGCTTTAATTAAACCCAATGAACCCACTTGAGTGATATCTTCAATAGGGTCATTTGCACGACGTGCTAAAGATCGAGCCACTTTTTTAACCAATGGCATATAGGCAAGAACTATTAATTCACGAAGATGTTTTTTTGTTTTGTCATTATCGCTTTTTTTATACTCACTAAGCCAGTCACTGACTTGCGATTGCGTATCGATAAGATCATTTGTATTAATAAATTCTTGACTCATAGTTTTATAATTATACCCTTATTTTTAAAATTTTACTACTTAAATGTTATTTGCTTTTATCGGCAAATTCTGAATCTAATCTTAAAAACACAGGTGTTATGTCTGATTTTTCTATTAATTTGCCAGCTTTTATCATTTTTGTTGTGATTTCATCCAATTTTATATTCACATCAATTTTAAGTTGTCTTGCCATATTTTGAGCGATATTTGGACAATATGGATATATCATTATAGAAATTATTGCCATTAAATCTAAAATTGTATATAAAGACCTAGCGCACTCGTCCATTTTGCCTTCTTTGGCCAGTGTCCAAGGGGCATTGTCATTTACAAATTTGTTAGCCTCATCAACAAGGGCGATAATCTCAACGGCAGCCTCTGCCACTTGTGCTTTGTCAAAATTTTCTTTAATTTTATCAATAGTTAAAATAGCTTTTTTAGTAAGTTCTGATTCAAAAATAAAATCATTTTCAATGTTTCCATCAAAATATTTAACAAGCATATTTAATGTTCTATTTAATAAATTGCCCATATTATTTGCTAAATCGGCATTAACTCTTTCTTTAAAATCTTCATCAGAAAAATTCCCATCACGGCCTGAAAACGCTGCTGTTGCCATATAATATCTAAAAGCATCCGCCTCTTTTAATTCAAAAGCATCCATAACAGTTTTTGGTGAAATAACGTTTCCTGTTGATTTTGACATTTTATTCTTATCAATTGTAATCCAGCCATGGGCATAGATTGTTTTTGGAAGTTTAACATCAAGCGCCATTAAAAATGCTGGCCAATAAATTGCGTGGAATTTTAAAATGTCTTTTCCTATAATTTGAAAATCAGCATTCCAATAGCTGTTATAAAGCTCGTCGCTTTGTCCTTGTGGATTATATCCAAGCGCTGTTATATAGTTTGATAAAGCATCAATCCAAACATATATAACTTGAGAAGGATCAGATTTTACCTCTATTCCCCAATTAACATTCGTTTTAGCACGTGAAACAGAGATGTCTTCAATATTTTCAAGCTGGTTTAAAACTTCTGTTGCTCTAAAGTGTGGCAAAATGAAGTTTTCATTTTCTTTAATATATTTAATAATTGCGTCTTTATATTTTGTTAGCTTGAAGAAATAATTCTCCTCTGATACTTTATCTGGTGCTTTTTGGTGAATTGGGCAGTTGCCTTCTTCATCTAAATCTTTAGGATTTAAAAAGCATTCACAACCAGCACAATAAAGCCCTTCGTATTTATTTTTATAGATATCGCCTTGAGCTAATAATTTTTCAAAAATTTCTTGAACGATTTTTTTATGCTCTTCATCTGTTGTTCTAATGAATTTGTCATATTTTATACCAAGCAATTCCCAACAGTTTTTAAATTCTTGAGCGTTTGTGTCACACATTTCTTGTGGTGTAATGCCACGCTCAGCTGCTGTTTTTTGAATTTTAATCCCGTGTTCATCTGTACCTGTTAGAAAAAATGTGTTATTAAGCCTTTGTTTATAGTGGCGATACATAACATCTGTAACTATTTTTTCATAAGCGTGCCCAATATGCGGAACGCCATTTACATAATCAATTGCTGTTGTGATATAAAATTTTTCCATTTTTTGCCCTTAAAATTCTGATAGATTAATTATACATAAAATAAATTATCGAGTTGCAAATTCTTTTTTTGCAATCTCATCTAAAATCACGCCACATTCGCCTACTATGTTGATACAGTGGTTTTTTCTCTCAGGTGATGAAAATTCTAAATTCGCCGTAAGCGCCTTACAACAAGTCACTTTTCTTACACTTTTAAACTCGTCAATAAACTCTTTAGCGTTTGCTCTTGCATTGTTTGATTTGTCCCTGCCTGAAATTGCACCAATTACCATTTGAGAGCCTGCTATCGCCCCACAAAGACAGCCAGATGACATACCACCTGAAAAAGCAGTTGAAACTGATATTAAATCTTCTTTGATTATCCCTAAATCATACGCTGCTTTTACAATGCTCTCAGAGCACGAATATCCGTTTTTAAAGTTTTCAATCGCCGCTTGTGCTAGTTTATTTTCCATTTTTCATACCTCAATCTTTTGTGTACAAATATTATACATCTAAAAAATCAAGTTTAAAAATAAAAAAAGAGGAGAATTTCTTCCCCTCTTTTCCCAAGGCCAAAAATATTATTGTCGCAGTAGTGACAAGCCTTGATTTTGTATTGCATTTTGGCTTTTACTCGCCAAAAGCAATGGTTACTTTTTCTTTTGGATTAATCCTAGATATCTTTATACCCTGTGGGTTTACAAGATATGTAAGTTCATCAGCCGATGATTGTAATGTACCTAGTGTTCCTGATAAAGCGGTTCTTGTTAAATCAACTGGCGCTCTAAACACCGTTTTTAAGCCATCTTGATAACTTCTACCTGCGGCTTTAAATTTGCCAGATAATAGTTCTGTTGTACCAACACCTGTTTGATCTAATAAAGCCTCAGACGCGTTAGCCAAACCAATAGCTGCACCACCAACGGCACGGCCTGCTGTACCAATTACCTGACCAATCCAAGTGAATGGGAATTGAATCATACGCTGAGCAAGATTAAGCTCTTTTTGTTTTTCAACAACGGCTCTATGTACTTGTTTTGGAAGTTCAGTTTGGCAATTTTCAAAAATGATTCTATCAAATGATAGCTTAATTGAACCAGAGTCATTCTTTGTTGGTCGAACAACTTCTGTTACCTTGCCTCGAACAAGTGAGCCTGCTGGATACATTGTGCCATTAATTGTAATTTCATTTAATGTTGTAGCACTGAATTGCTCATCAACGTTTGAATTTTTAGCTGAAATAATATCGTTCATTCTAAGTTCAAGTGTCGGTATAGTCACAACCTTTTCCGTTTCAATAAATGTTCTTGTCGTTTCAGTAGGATCATCCATAACAACTTTTTCTTCGGTGTCATAGCCACCTGCGATTCTTACAGATTGTAGCATTGAACTAATTTCTGCCCTTGTAGCTTCATCATTTGGGCGTATTGATGTACTCATTTCATTTTTTAAAGCGCCATTATCAATAGCTTTTGCTACAGACTCTTTTGCCCAAGTTGGCACTGTTGAACCATCAGAATATTTTGATAAAATTTCTTCAGCCTTGCAATTATCCATTGGGCAATTTACCCCTTTAGACAATATTGTTAAAGCTTGTGCCCTTGTTATGTTTCCATTGGGTTTAAATAAACAACTGTTATAACCCTCTAGCATTTGAGATGCCACACCTTTGTTAATATCAACATAAGCCCAGTGAGTTTTTGGCACATCTGTGAAATTGCCCTCTTCGCTTAATGTTTGACCTTCAAGGTTGTATCCCTTAACTACCATTGAAGCCATTTCGGCTCTTGTAACATTTTTATATGGTTTAAACATCTCATCAGGATAGCCCACAACAATCGCCTGTTCTGTCAGCCTGTTAATTTCATCAGAAGCCCAATTTGATTCTGGCACATCTGGATAAAGTTGTTCAAAATCATCAACAGGAGTCGCAAAGCCTGTTGTAAAAGAGTCTATTTCTTCTATTTCAACATTTTTTATCTCCATTGAAGTGGGTGAAACTACATTTTTCGGCGCATCAACATTTAATTCTAAATCATCATCAATAGAACTAGCAGCACCTGTCATGCCACAACCGCACGTATTAATATCTTTTACCATAACGCCATTGTAATCACCAAGTAGGTCATCACTTACAACTGTGTTATTATCAATACCTGTTAGAGTTGAATTAGCTGGTGAATAAATATCATTAGGATAAGCATAACTTTGCATTTTCATTTTATGCTCAATATCTACTTTATCCTTGTCCTTACATGTGCAAGGTGAAGCATATCCAGTAGGACAGCCCCTGTTACATTTATCCTCTTTTTTTTCTTTCATTTTGCACATAGCTTTGTCTGGCGTCACTTTGTTCATATCCAAATCACTGTAGATGGGACAATCTGCAAAGGAAGCTGGAACAGTCAGTGCGAACATTGAGACAAGAGATGCCCCAAATAAATATTTTTTAAAGTTCATTTTTCCTCCTTATATCAAAAAGATTGATGTTTTTACATAACTACAAAGAAGATTATGCATTTTATACAATCAAATCACATTGCCATAAAAGGTTATCTTTTTGGCTAAGAAATAAAAAGGTTAATCATTAAAATGGTTTATTAAATTTCAGAAATTAAATAGTTAGCTACCCACTGAAAATCTTTGTTTTGTTGAGCAAGATTTCTTAAAGGGTTAATTGAGCTCTCTCCAAGTCTGATAAGACACATACCAATGATGCCTCTTGCCACACCGTGAGCCATTTGTAATCTATCAACAAGCAAGTTTGCAACACCGTCGCCCATATTAACAATAGAGTTTTCAATGTCAGATTTTGTTTTAACATCAGCTGAAGATAGCATTTTAATTAGGTTATCTAGCTTTAGTTCGTTGTCGTTATTAATGTTTTGCGAATTTAATACTGCTTGCATATTTTTTATAAGTCTCCTGATTACATTTTTTTGTCATTATAATCTGAAAAAAATTTAAAATTGATTTTGTTAATACAATCTTTATATCGAGATAAAGAAATTTTATCCATAAATATATTGCATAGCTTTTTGCTTGTGAGATAATCATATATGAGATTACAAAAAAGAAAGGTAATAAAACATGTCAACATTTATTGAAGATGTAAAAGCAAGACAAATTCTTGATTCTAGAGGTAACCCAACTGTTGAGGTTGATGTTACATTATCATGTGGCGTTGTAGGTAGAGCAGCTGTTCCATCAGGTGCTTCAACAGGAATCCACGAAGCATTAGAATTAAGAGATGGTGATAAATCAATGTACCTTGGTAAAGGTGTATTACAAGCGGTTGATAACGTAAATTCAAAAATCGCTCCAGAATTAATCGGTGAAGATGCTTCAAACCAAGAAGCAATCGACGCTTTAATGTTAGAACTAGATGGTACTAAAAACAAAGGTAACCTAGGCGCTAACGCTATTTTAGGCGTATCTTTAGCTGTTGCTAAAGCTGCTTCTATGGCTTATGAAATGCCATTATACAGATACCTAGGCGGTATCAATGCTACAGTACTTCCAACTCCAATGATGAATATCATCAACGGTGGTGCTCACGCTGATAACAACATCGACTTCCAAGAGTTCATGATCGCTCCAGTTGGCGCTGTTAACTTCCAAGAAGCTATCAGAATGGGTACTGAAGTATTCCACGCACTTAAAAAAGTATTACACGATAAAGGCCTTGCAACTTCTGTTGGTGACGAGGGTGGATTTGCTCCAAACCTAGGATCAAATGAAGAAGGTATCGAAGTTATCCTTGAAGCTATTAAAAATGCTGGTTACACAACTGAACAAATCAAAATTTGTTTAGACGTAGCTTCATCTGAATTCTACAAAGATGGCAACTATGTATTAGAAGGCGAAGGCGGTAAAACTTTATCAAGAGCGCAAATGGTTGACTTCCTTGAAGGATGGGTTAACAAATATCCAATCATCTCTATTGAAGATGGTATGGCTGAAGAAGATTGGGAAGGCTGGAAAATGCTTACTGATAGAGTTGGCGAAAAATGCCAATTAGTTGGTGACGATCTATTTGTTACTAACGTTGAATTATTAGAAAAAGGTATCAAAACTGAAACTGCTAATTCAATCCTTATCAAAGTTAACCAAATCGGTTCTTTAACTGAAACAATTAAAGCAATCAATATGGCTCATGAAGCAGGTTACAGTGCGATTTCTTCTCACAGATCTGGTGAAACAGAAGATACATTTATCGCTGACTTAGCAGTTGCTCTAAACTGTGGTCAAATCAAAACTGGTTCAGCTTCAAGATCTGACCGTATTGCAAAATACAACCAATTAATCAGAATTGAACAAGAACTTGGTTCTGCTGCTCGTTATATGGGTATTAAAGCATTCAAAGGTCAAAACGCTAAAGCTTGTGCTTGCGCTGGCTGTGGTTGCTAATAACGAACGAAGTAAAAAAAATCTAGGGGGTAT
>CAYJMX010000086.1:0-6783 GCA_964371485.1 uncultured Gammaproteobacteria bacterium
AAATTTGAGATAGCAACCTTGCAGCATTAACATCTTTTTTATTTTTTTCTATAGTTTTTCTAAGTAACTCAGTAGCCCTTGTGCTATCACCTTGTTCCCAATAAATTTGAGCCACATTGTAATACGCCCAAGAGTAATCGGGAGAAAGCTCAATAACTTTATTGTATTGCTCAAGCGCTAGTTCTATGTCGCCATTTTTTTTGTACTCTTGTGCTAGATGAAAATGAGAAAAGTAATCGCTATAATTTGTAGCAACAGCCTTTTTAAAACATTTTATAGCATTTTCACAATCATTATTTTTAGAATAAATAGCGCCAAGCGAGAAGAAAGAATTTGAATCTTCAGGATTAATACAGATTACTTTTTTAAAATTCATAATCGCTTTATCGTCTTCACCGTTATCTTCATAAGCTAAAGCTAGATTATACAAGAAATCTGGGTCATCACCCTTTAATTCAACAGCTTTTTCATAAGAAGCAAGAGCATATTTATTTTGCCTTAATTTTTCCCAACATATGCCAGAATTAAAATGAAGATTGGCATCATCTGGAAAAACATCAATTAAATAATTCAAATGCTTAAGGGCTACCTCGTCAAAGCCAAGATCTAGACACAAAACGGCAAGCTCGCGTCTTGCCTGAAAATTTGTGGGATCTTCCTCTATAGCGAGCTTTAACTGCTCAAACCTTTGAGTATCATTCATATTTTATTATTCTGCGTCTAAATCCAAAACTGAATTGCCATCAGCGTCAGTTGTAACTGCAAAATCGTCTTCTTCTTCAGTGTCTACATCTTGAACAATTTTTTCAATTACAAGCTGTGCCATATCAAGAGCAACTTTTTGTCTTGTAGCATCAGAACATTTTTCTAACATTTGAATAGCTGTTCTTACAGTTGAATCAATGTCATACCAACGTCTTTGACCTTTTTGAATTCTGCCATCTTCAACAGCACACATAATGTCTTCAACATTTTCATATTTATTATCGGCAATGTTGTGCTCAATAATAACTTTGATTAAGTTCAAAGCAACAGCGATTTGATCAGTGTCTTCTGAAGTAGACAATGTTCTCATTGACATAGAAAGCACAGGGTCTTTGTCATACCAGCGTAAAAAGTGTTCGTTCATTTTATTTTCCTTATTTTATTAATTCTAACTATTGCTATATATTACGCCACACCCTTGTTTTGGATAACTCCATTCAATACATTCGTGTTGGCAAACTATTTTGCATGCGCCGCATTCTAAACAGTTTTCATATTCTACATCTAGGCAATTTTCGCTATCGTTATACGTATAAACATGTGCTGGGCAAATGTGTGTACAACTGCGATTATGGCAGTTTTTGCAGAATTCTTGATTAACAACCAAGTGTGTCTTATTGTCACAATTATACTTTATTGTGCTTAGTTTGTCTTCAATTGTACTTTTGTTAAGTTCATCCATACTACTTTAACACCCCAAACACTGTAGACACAAAGGTTTTAACATCTATTATTAATTGTGATATATTTCTGTTTTTGACAAAATTCTTAATAAAAGAGTTCAACTCATCCTTTTTTGGTTTACATGTCGCACCTGTTATTATTTCAAAAAACTCCACTGCTTTTTGAGGGTAATAATTTATCAATGAATCTTTTCTTGAAGATAAATTCTCAAACACATTTTTATAAGCCTTTAAATCTTTAAGCACAAATGTCTTTTCAAGATTTTTTTTGTAAATGCTTAATGTTCTTTTTGAATAGTTCTTAACATCTAACGCTAATAGCGCACTTTGTGCTGCAACCTTACCACTTATAAAGGCAAAATTTGTCCCCTCAAAATGTATAGCATTAACAAAGCCAGCGGCATCACCAATTAGCATAACACCATTGTCATAACGTTTTGGCAACTTATTGTACCCGCACTCTGGAATTAAATGAGCACTGTATTCTAATAATTCAGAATCCTTAATTAAACCATCGACTGTTGGATGAACTTTTAATTTATCTAAAAGTTCTGATGGATTCATTTTTAAAGTTGTTAAGTCTTCTAAACTTACACCAAGGCCTATTGAAATAGAATCTTTGTATGTATATAAAAATCCCATTGCAAAAGGGGCATCTTCAATATCTAATCCACCTATGAACATTTTTGTGGCGCCATCTGTTGAATCTTTAAGGTTAAACCTTTGTTCAATAATATCAGATGGTAGCTTTCTTGATTCTTTAACACTTAGCACAACGTCTTTAGGTTCATACGGCTTTTTAAGCCCGATTTGTTCAGCTAAAAGTGAATTCACTCCGTCTGCTAGAATGACAATTTTTGAATAGATTTTCTCTTCACCTGTATCAATTCCCACAACAAAATCATTTTCAACAATAAGATTTCTTACAGTAGTGTTTGGTGCAAAATAAACACCAGCATTTTTAGCTAGTTCAATCATCCACGCATCAAACTTTTGACGATATGTTGTAAAAAGTTTATTATCGTTATTGCCTTGATACTTAATCTCTACCGCTTTATCTTTTGATAATAATGAATACGCATGAGAGTTTATATATCTTTCAATGGGAGCACTTTTGTAATCATCGGGAAAAACTTCTTTTAAAGCAGTTAGATTTATCGCCCCGCCTATCATATTTTTTGAGCCAAGAAAGTCTGCTCTATCAACTAAAAGCACGCTTGCCCCGCCTTTTTTCAAGGTAATAGCGGCACTTACCCCCGATGGGCCTGCTCCAACAACTATGCAATCAAAGTTATAATCTTTCATAAAAAAATTATACTAACATTAGAGTTCATTGACAACGAAAAAAGAGTATAAATCAGCCGTGTAATTTACTTTTTTTATTTTTTGTTTGTGATAAATTAATTTTATTATGATTAAAACAGCGCAAATAAGAGAACAATTTCTACAATTTTTTGAAAAAGAACACAATTCAACAAGGGTGCAAAGCTCGTCTTTAATCCCTGATAATCCTACAATATTGCTTACTACAGCGGGTATGGTGCAGTTTGTTCCATATTTTTTAGGATTAGAAAAATTTCCAAACACTCCAGCTCGTGCCACTACTTGTCAAAAGTGTGCTAGAGCAGGCGGAAAAGATTCTGATATTGAAAATGTTGGACGCACACCGCGTCATCATACATTTTTTGAAATGCTTGGAAACTTCAGTTTTGGCGATTATTTCAAAGAAGAAATTATTCCTTGGTCTTGGGACTTTGTTACCAATTATTTAAAACTTGATAAAAATAAACTTTGGATAACAATTTTTGAACAAGATGATGAAGCTGGTTTAATTTGGGAAAAAACAGGCGTTGACAAGTCTAGAATTCTTAAAAAAGGAAAAAAGGACAACTTCTGGGGACCTCCAGGGGCAGAAGGACCTTGTGGACCTTGTTCAGAGATTCATTATGACCTTGGTGAACATTTAAAATGTTCAGATGATTGCTCTGTTGATACTTGCGAGTGCGACAGATGGGTTGAGATTTGGAATCTTGTATTTATGGAATTATTCCAAGATGAAAAAGGTAATTTAACGCCACTTGAGAAGAAAAATGTAGATACTGGCATGGGGCTAGAGCGTATAGCTATGGTGTGTCAGGGCGTTGAATCAACTTTTGAAACAGATTTATTAAAACAAATTATTGATGAAATTACAAAACTATCAGGTGTTAAATACAAGCAAAGTGCTAAGACAGATGTATCTTTAAGAATTATCTGTGACCACGCTCGTGCTGTTAGTTTCTTAATATCAGATGGCGTTAACCCATCAAATGAGGGTAGAGGCTATGTTTTAAGAATGATTTTAAGACGCGCACTTCGCCATGGACATCTGCTTGGATTAGAGCTACCATTTATGGAACCTATTGTAGATAGAGTGCTTGAACTATACGGCGATAGCTATCCAGAACTTATTGAGAACGCTGGTAAGATTCAAGATGTAATTTTAAAAGAAGAAGAAAAATTTGCCCTAACACTTAAGCGCGGTTTTTCTCACATTGAAGATTTAATATCAAAACTTGATGGAAAAGTTATTTCAGGCGAAGAAGCTTTTAAACTGTATGATACATATGGTTTCCCGTTTGAACTAACAAAAGAAATCGCAGAAGAAAATAATATTGAAGTGGATGAAGATGGCTTTAAAAAAGCTATGGCAGAACAAAAAGAGCGCGCTAGATCTTCTACTCAAAAAGTTAGTGTAGCAGGCGACTTAGCTTACATTAACAATCCTAAAACAGATTTTCGTGGGTATGATGATACGGAACTTGAAGCAAATGTATTAGACGTTATTCACAATGATGACTCGTATGATGTTATTTTGGACAAGACAGTATTTTACGCACAAGGTGGCGGACAAGTAGGTGACATCGGTAAATTACTTGTAAACAATCGTGAAATCGAAGTAATTGACACGTTTAAAGTGCAAGATATTTTTATTCACAGGGTTAAAGAATCTGTAGACAGAGGGGATAGCGTTAAAGCTATTATTGACTTTACAACAAGAAAAGAGGTTGAAAGACACCATACGCTAGCTCACTTATTGCAAGCTGCCCTTATAAAAAACCTTGGCAATGAGGTTGCTCAAGCAGGTTCTCAAGTGGAATCAAACAGGGCAAGATTTGACTTTTCATTCCCAAGAGCACT
This sequence comes from uncultured Gammaproteobacteria bacterium, assembly GCA_964371485.1. Lineage (GTDB taxonomy): Bacteria > Cyanobacteriota > Vampirovibrionia > Gastranaerophilales > Gastranaerophilaceae > CAYJMX01. The sequence continues at coordinate 4,629 of CAYJMX010000086.1, forward strand.
TACAAAACAAGAAATTGAAAAGGTTGAAAAAACAATTAACCAATGGATAAATAAAGGGATTGCCGGACAGTGTAACGTTATGAGTGTTGATGAAGCCCAAAACAGTGGCGCAATAGCACTTTTTGGCGAAAAATATGGCGACAATGTTCGTGTTGTAAGCTTCTTTGATGAAGATACGATTTCAAAAGAACTTTGTGGCGGAACGCACGTTTCAAATACACTAGAATTAAGAATGGCAAAAATTGTATCTGAAAATGCTATATCTTCTGGAGTCAGAAGAATTGAAGCACTTTGTTCCAATGCGGCTTTTGACTATTTAAGTGAAAAAGCAAAAGCAATTGACGAGATTGCTCAAGATTTTAAAGTTCCATTTAATGAAGTGGCGCAAAGAATTGAAAAATTAAACAACGACAATAAAGAACTCAGTAATAAAGTTGGCGTATTAAACGCCAAAATGGCATCTTCAAGCTTTGATTCATTCTTGTCAAAAGCTCAAGATATCACTGGTGGCAAATTATTTATCTCAAGAGTAGAAGAATTTGAACCAAACACGCTAAGAAATGCCGTTGAAACATTCTCTAAAAAACTTGGAGATAGCATTATCGTGCTTGTTTCTGTTAAATCAGATGACAGCTCGACAATTATAGCTAAAGTTTCAGACAACTTTATAAAAACAGGCATTCAAGCAGGCAAAATTGTTGGCGAAATATCTCGTGCCCTAGGCGGTGGTGGCGGCGGAAAGCCACAAATGGCGCAAGGTGCAGGAAAAAATACAACTGATCTTGATTCAACTTTATCAAAAATTGAAAATGACATTAAAACAATAGTTTCTTAATTTCGTTTTTATTGTAATCAAATAAAGCGGTTAAAACCTTTGTAACATCTTTGTCAGACAGGTTTTGTTCTTTTAAAATTTTCACTTTTTCAATTAAATCAGATGAATCATTAACCATGTTATCAGCATAAATCATAACCACAAATTCGCCTCTTGGAGAATTTGCTTCAAAATGCTCAATGGCATCAATGGTATTTAAAATTTTGATTTCTTCAAACTTCTTTGTAAGCTCTCTACCGAAGGCAATTTTTGAATCAGGACGCACATTTTGAAGATGCTTCAATGTCTCTAAAATTCTATTTGGACTTTCATAAAAAACAAGGTTTTCAAACCTATTATCTAAAAATGCTTTCTCTATTTTTGATTGGGTTCTTGCTAAAAAACCAACAAATTTAAAGTTTTCTTGTTCCCTATAAACACTTGATAAAAGAGCATTTATGGCACTAGCGCCTACTATTGGGATAACCTTAAAACCCTCTTTAAGTACATTTTTTACTAAACTCTCACCAGGGTCAGATATTAAAGGCGTACCCGCATCGGACACTAGGGCAATACTTTTGCCTTCTTTTAAATAGTTTAAAAACAGCTCAATTTTACTGTTTTCGCTGAATTTATGATAAGAAATTAAGCGAGTAGAAATTGAATATTTTTCGCACAATCTTGATGTAATTCTTGTGTCCTCACACGCGATTACATCTACTCCTTTTAAAACTTCAAGCGCACGAAGGGTAATATCTCCTAGGTTTCCAATGGGCGTAGCCACTGTGTACAGGGCGTTTTCTACTTCAGCTCCCATGTTGTCCCGTCATTTGAATCTTTAAGCACAATATTTAACTTTAAAAATTCATCTCTTATTTTATCAGAAGTTGCAAAATCTTTGTCCGCTCTTGCTTGCGCTCTTTTTTGAATAATCTCATCCAATAATTCATTAGCATTTTTAGAACTATCGACACTAAAAATTTCATACAAAGGAGAAACAATCTGCCTTAGTTCTTCTTCACTTACTTCTTTTTTAATGATTGAAAAATCAAACCCAAGTGTGCTAGCTAGAAGCTTAAATGTGCTTGCTAGAATGATTTTTTCATCCCCTTGTGCCTTTTTAATTTTATCAGCAGTAGAAAATAAAATTGATAAAGCGACAGATGTGTTAAGGTCATTATTCATCGCTTCTTTAAATTCATTAATTATAGCTTCATCGTATTTTTCAATAGTTTCAATATCTTGTACAACTTTTAAAAGCCTAGTAACTCCCGCCTTAGCGCTTGATAGCGCCTCGTCGTTAAACTCAACAGGCATTCTATAATGATTTGTTAAAATGAA
>CAYJMX010000087.1:0-6775 GCA_964371485.1 uncultured Gammaproteobacteria bacterium
AAATTGCCATAGCTAAAAAGCCAGAAAAAAGCATATCCAAAAGGGCAACATGAGATAGCATTAAAAAGAAAAAACTTGTTAAAAGTATTGTTGCGCTATAAAAACCAAATTTTTCTGAAACAATTTTTTTACCAAAAAAGTAAGTGTATATTACTGTTAAAAGTGCAAATAAGGCGTTTGGAAATCTAGCAGCAAATTCATTGAACCCAAAGAGTTTAATACTTATTGCAGTAAGCCAAAAATAAAGTGGCGGTTTTTCGGTAAATGGCACCCCATTTAAGAATACTAAGTTCCAATCTTTTGAACCTATTAATTCTCTTGCCATGATTGTATATCTTGTTTCATCAACATCCACTAGTGGGTAGGCCCAAAGTCCAAAGATTATGAAAAATACCCCAAGAAGCAAAAGTAATGCAAATTGATTTCTCTTAAAATATTCTATTATATTAGTCATCTTATTCCCCTAAATTAACTTTTTCACCCACAATGTACAGTGGCCTGCCTTTTGATTCTTCAAAAATTCTTCCAACGTACTCTCCCACAAGCCCAATAGCTATAACTTGAATGCCGCCAAGTAAAAGAATTGGCGTAAGTATTTCATCTGTATCCATAAATATCGAAGCAAAGCTAAATATCATTAAAATTAATCCCATTAAAGTAATGAATGACAACGGTTTTGTCGAGAATGAAAAAATGGCATCTAGCGCTAGTTTGATTAGTTTGGCGTATGAGTATTTGGTGTCACCAGCAAAGCGCTCATCTCTATTGTACTCAAGAGCTGCGTGTTTAAATCCTATCCAAGAGGTTAGGGCTCTGTTGAATCTGTGTTGCTCTTTTAATTTTTTAAACTCATTAACAACTTCTCTTGTCATCAATCTAAAATCACCAGTGTCTTTTGGAACACTAACGCCACACATAGCGCTCATTATTCTGTAGAAAAGAAAAGAGGTTGCAAGTTTTAGTGGCGTTTCCTTTTTTCTTTTTAATCTTTTGCCATAAACAACGTGATATCCCTCTTTTGATTTCTCGTACATATCTTTTATAAGTTCTGGTGGATCTTGCAAATCGGCATCAATTAAAACTGCGTAATCCGATAGTGACACGTCTAGTCCAGCACAAACCGCTGCTTGTTGTCCAAAGTTTCTTGAAAAAGATATAAGCTTAAAAGAAGGGTCTTGATATGCCTTGTCTTTTACCATTTGGGCACTGTTGTCTGTTGAACCGTCATCAACAAATACAAAGCTTATCTCAAATTCGTGGTGCAGTGAATTTCTTACATCAATAAGTCTTCTAAAAGTTTCTTCAAGACAGCTCTCTTCATTGTAAATTGGCAAAATAATATCAAGTGTTTTCATCTCTATGTCTTTCTTGTTTTTTGTCCCATATTTTAATCCTATGAAAAAAAAGAACGCATGTCTAATAATGTAACTAAACTTAAATATTACTTTTAATACTTGCCTGTTTGAATTAAAATTTACTGACAAGGTAGACAAGAAATATGAATTCAAAGATTAAGAAGCATAAAAATACTATACTGGGCTTAATTATAAGTGCGATTTTTATTGTGTTGATTTTCTATAAAATCGACCTTGATATGTTGGCTAAAACTTTTCAATCCTTTAATTACAAGGTGCTACTTATCTTTATTCCTCTGTATGTTCTTGTTCTGTATATTAAGGGCATAAGATGGAATTTTTTACTGTTTGATTCAATGGAAATGACACCAAAAGAGGGATTTTTCAGTTTCACAGTTGGAAACACCCTTAACTCTTACCTTCCGGCGCGAGCTGGGGATTTTTACAGGGCTGTTCATTTAGGCAAAAAGCTTGGCATTAGCAAGATGAAGCTTTTGGGCTCTATAATACTAGAGAGAATTATTGACGGCATAACAGTGCTTTCCATTCTCTTTTTTGCAATTTTACAGTTTTTTCAGCAAGAGTGGGTTTTGAACATCGCTTACCTTTCGGCTGCAATCTTTGTGGGCTCTTTGTTGTTCCTTTTTTATCTTGTTAAGTTTAAAAGAGTGGATAAAATTTTTAAAAAACTACTTTCGATTAAATTTTTAAAAAGATTTGAAGATAAAATTCAAAAGCTATTTGATCTGACATCTCGATTTATGACTGGCTTTAGCTCCCTTGATAGCCCTAAAAACTTTACATTCGCTTTTCTTGCAAGTTTTCTTGCTTGGGGAATCGAGTGTTATATAACTTATGTATTAATCCATGGGTTCTCTCAAGAGTATGGATTTTCAATTGCATTATTTGTAATTACTTTTATATCGCTATCTTCTATGATTCCATCGTCTTCAGTGTTTATAGGCCCATATCAATATGCATATATATTAGCCCTTGGAATTTATCATATTGATAAATCAAGCGCTCTTGGAATAGCATTTATTCATCAATTTGTTATTATGACCATAATAACCTTAATTACAATTGTTTATTTTGTTACGAGTAACAAAAGTATTGAAACGATTAAAGAAGAAATTGAAGACGCACATATAGAACAGTAGGAAATACCTTTTTTATACTTTTGTTAAGCGTTGTTGAGAGATAGTCCGGCATATGATAAAATGTATAAATGACACTTGCCCCATTAGGCATTAAGGATATTATATTATGAAAATAAATAGCAAACCCGCCTTCACTTTAGCTGAAATACTATTGGTAGTTATCGCAATTAGTGCAGTGCTTTTAATGTCGCTTGGCGTGGTAAATAAAAATTTAGCCGCAAAGAAAAATGCAATACATTATTATGCGGCGTATGATTACCTTGCAAAAGTGAGTACAGAAATGCAAAATGCTGGTAATGCGCTTCCTGCCGGTGAAGTACTTTGTAATACAATGCTTTCTCTTTCCAATTCTGTTGGTGCCAATAATTGCGCGAATGTTGTTGATTTAACCAACCCTGTCTTTAGTGATGATAATCTTGCAATGACGCTTCCAAATGGTCAAAGATTATTCTTCTCTGCTGGTGGTTGCGACATTACAAATATTAAAACTGAAACTGAATTTATAAACTGTATTCCTCAAGACGGCTCTGGAACAAACGGCAAAGAATATATCCTAGGGGCTGATATCGATTTTGCACTGGTTAATGATTATGAGCCTAAAAGCAATTTCGCCGGTACATTAAATGGCAATGGACACACCATAAAAAACATTAAAATTGGTGACCCTAACGATATCGATAAATCTCCTGAAAGTGCTGGCCTGTTTTCTTTTGCTTCTCAAGCGATGTTTAAAGACATAAGGCTTGAAAATGTTAATGTTTCAGGTATAAACTTTGCCGGTGGACTTGTGGCGATTGCTGGAAGTACCGACTTTTCAAATATTGTTGTAGAAAGTGGTGCTGTTAAAAACCACTTGACATCTCACGATTCTAATTCAGGTGTTGGCGGTATTGTTGGTAAGGCTTCAAATTCCACTGTCACCACTTGTTATAACAATGCTGCTGTTAGCGGCTATGTTTATGTTGGAGGTGTAGTTGGCGCTGCTGGTACACTTGAGATTTCAAAGTGTCATAATAATGGTGCAATATCAGGCGCAACTAGAGTGGGTGGCGTACTGGGTGATGCTGGTTCAAACTCTACTGTTGATATGTGCTACAATACGGGCGCTATCAATGCTTCTGAATCTTTCACCGGTGGTGTGGTTGGCTATGCTTACTCACTTGGCAAAGTGACAAATTGCTACAATACCGCCACTGTAACTGGCGCTTCAAGCGTAGGTGGCATTCTTGGTTATTCTCCAACTCGCGGAGTAGATGTTTTAAAATCTTATAATACAGGCACAATTACAGGAACTGGTTCTCAAGTAGGTGGTATAGCTGGATATATGAATCACGATTCTGTGGTTTCACTTTGTTATAACAAAGGCGTTATTGATGCAGTTTCTTATGCTGGTGGTATTATTGGATCTGTTGGAGGTCATAGATCTAGTGAGAGTCTAACGACAATTTCAAATTGCTACAATGTCGGCTCTGTTACAGTTGACATGGATCGTGCTGGTGGTATCGCAGGTGATATCAGATACAGGGTAACTGTTGAAGATTGCTATAACCTTGCAAATGTCACAAACACTTCATCCTCATCAAATGTTACAGCTAACCTTAACGGTGAATTCACTGGTGGCATAGTTGGTTGTGCGGGCCTAGATAGAACAAGTGTGGTTAATCTGCGTGGTTCTAATATTATAAGAAATTGCTATAATACAGGAAATGTTTCTTCAACAGGTGTTGGTACAAAAACTGGTGGTATAGCAGGCGGTATTGGTGGCTCTCATACAAGTGCTCCAACAAATCCTGTTATGTATAGGCCAGCCTTTGATGTTCATATCTATAATTGCTATAACACTGGGAATGTTTCTGGTGGGGCGTCAACAGCTGGTGTCTTGGGTGATATCCACGATGGCTCTCTTAGAAATAAAGTTTACAATTGCTACAATACTGGTAATGTATCTGGTAGTTTTGATATTGGTGGTATAACAGGCAGAATCCATGATGAAGATTTTCAAATGTATAATGTGTTTAACACGGGTGGTGTTACAGGTACAAGCCACAGGGTTGGCGGCGTAAGTGGCTCTTTTGATTGTGATATTACTGTTGATAGCGCTTATAATACTGGTGATGTAACTTCAACGGGTGAAAATGTCGGCGGTATTTTTGGGCTAATTGATGATTCCGTAGATGCTCATTATGTTTATAACACTGGTAAAGTTAAGGGTTCAAAATATGTAGGTGGCATCGCTGGCTATATGGATAATTTGAACACAATAAATGTTGCATATAATACTGGTACAATTGAAGCTTCTTCTTACAGGGGCGGAATTTCCGGATATATGAACACTTCAAATAATATAAGAAATGCATACAATAGAGGTGCCTTTGCAGGCTATATAACTTACACAGGTGGCATTGCTGGTGCCGGTAATTCATCAAATGAAATATATAATGCATATAATTTCGTTTCGAGTTCGTATAAAAATTCATCTGGAAGAGAATATTTTTCACTTGCTTTTTATTGTGGAAGCAATTCTGGGGGCATATTGGGTGCCCTTAGTGGTTCTTCAAATAAAATCATTAACTCTTACAATGCATATAAGATCAAGTCTGCTACAACTAGTTCAAATATAGGTGGCATTGTTGGTAATTTGGGCTCGGGCAACACAATTGAAAGCTGCTATAATAAAGGTGAAGTTGACGCTGCTAATTATGTGTCTGGTATTGCAGGTATAATTGGCGCTAACAATAATATCCTACATTGCTACAATGCAAATACAATAAAAGCTACTGGTGAAGCAAATGGTGGCATAGTGGCTCGAGCAAGTGGAGATGGAAATATTATAAAATCTTGTGCTAATGCTGGTCACTTTAGGGTGAGTAAAAATTTATTAGGCGGCATTATTGGCACCTCATTGGGTGCAATAACTATAGATGATTGTATAAACTATGGTACTTTGTACTCTGGGGTTGACGTGGTAGGTGGCATAATCGGATACGCTTCAAATGGCAGTATAATAAGAAACTCTACATCAAAAGGTGCCATTGATGCTAGACAGATGATAGGCGGCATAGTAGGGCAAGCGGAATCAGGAGTCACTATAGATGGCTGTTACTCCTCCGGCTTTATATCCTCTAGCATTATAGTTAAATCTATGAGTGATTTTGAGAGTACTGCTATGGCGGGCGGAATAGTGGGCAGAATTAGTGGAGTAAAATCTAAAATCACAAACTGTTATGTTGTCACAACTCACTCTGGCGGCTCTTTAAATAATCAAGTGTATGGTCTTGTTAGTGTATTTGGCGCTGGACACGGTGGTATAATCGGCCATGCTTATGAAGATGGCAGTGAGTCAGCAACCGGTATGCAAGATTTTTTAACTATCCAAAACTGTCGTGTTGCCACTGGTTTATACATATATCGAATGGGCGGCGGTGTTGCTGCTAGTAGTGATACTTTAGTACTAGTGAAAAATTCTGACATTAGAGCTTTTTACTCTTTAATTAATGAAGATTCCTATATAAGTGGAGTGTTAGGGTGGGGCAATGGCGTAATGATGGAAAATTGCTATGTTAGCGGAGCGCGAAACATTATAATGCCCGTGAATTTTGGGTATGATCCTACTTATGCTACAGGTTCTATAAGTGCAAATCCAATGGGGCAATTTTCAAATTCAATAAGTGCTGGACTTCCTTATGAAGAAGATTGGTACGGAGATGATCAAACGCCCATGGTGCATAGTGAGAACAGTTGTCACCTATCAGCGTGGTCATCTTGTCAAATGATAATGCCAAACTTGCCAAGGTCTTCTTGGGTAGTGCCTTCTAATTTTTCATCAAGCAATTTGCCTTACTTAATCTTTCCATCATCTCATTGGAATAGCAGGACTCCATTTGGTAGTGGTGCCGTAGGTCCACAGTTAAAATGGGTGGAAGATGGCAATGACAGCTGGGCGAAAAATTTTGGATTAAAACTGCAAAAAAATGTTGATGTAAGAACCACAGGTTCTTCAACAAATAGTATTAAATCTTATTTGTCAGACTTCGGCAATCTTGGCGGCCTTAGTCCCTATACCAACACCTACACGCTTGCATTCTCGGATGGTTTTGGTGGTATGGTTACTATGTCAGTTTCAGCTCCCGACCCTGGCGGGGCATCATTTGGGTATTCTCTTACTCCGTTCGCGACTGAAGGCGTGCCAAGACTTGCATTTGAGGCAAGCGGTAATTTTAGCATGTGGGAAGCTAATGTTGTCACAAATTCTTATGCAGA
>CAYJMX010000088.1:0-6750 GCA_964371485.1 uncultured Gammaproteobacteria bacterium
CTATTCTGCTTTTTTGAATGTTTAAATTATGAATTGCAATTTTTAATTCTGGGTCATTTTTAATTGCATATTCTACACAAGTGTTAAGGTTAAAACTCTTTTTCTCGTCTATTTTTTTAGGTTTTTCTTCTAAAATATTTATCTCATCTTTTTCTTTTTGATTTTTTTTCTTAAGAAAATTGAGTTCAAAAGCCACACTAGAACTAGTTGTTGCTAGAATTAAAATATTTATTAAAATTATTTTAAAAATGTTGTTCAAAATACTTTCAAAACCTCTGATATTCCTATTTTACACTTTAAAATATTTCTTGCAAGAATTCAAACTTTCTTAATATTTTTTTTCTAAAATTTTAATTCGTCTTAAAAGAAGAATGGTTGAAACTATGCTTGCTACAAGTAAAGCAAGGGCTAAACCCGCCCAAAAACCAGTAAGAACGATGTTGTATTTAAAGGCTAAAATTGCACCAATTGGAATTCCAAAAAGTAAATATGATATTGCAATGGTTGCCATAATGGGCTTTGTGTCTTTAAGGCCCTTTAATCCGCCAATATTTACACACTGAACCGTGTCAAAGAATAGATAGCAAGCCACAATAAACATAATCGGAAGCGCTGTTTTAATTATAACTTCATTGTGAGTGAAAATCATAAGCATTTGTGTTGGCATAAATATTAATAAAAACGAAACAAAGAGCATTAAAATTAGGGATATGCCCATGCCTGTTTTAATATATCTTTTTATCTTGAGCAAATTTTTCTCTCCATTTGCCAAGCCAACTTTAACAGCTGTCGCATTTGAAATTGAAAGTGGGATCATATATATTGTGCCAGCAAGAGTTATAACAACGTTGTGTGTCGCAGCAAGAACGGATGAGAACTTGCCCACAAGTACTGCTGTTAAATTAAAGCCTAAGAATTCTAAAAACAGTCCTATTGAAATTGGCCAACCTGTTTTTAAAAGCTCCTTAATATATGGTTTTACCCTTCTTGATTTGCCCTTTAAAAATGGAATGCAATATATCATAATTGCTATAGCGCCATATGTTCTAACTATGGTGCTAGCTATGGCAAGCCCCTTTGTACCAAGCTCTGGGAAACCAAAAAGCCCAAAAACAAGTATTATATTGAGCGCTACATTTAAAAATATTTGAGAAACAATGATTAAATTTGGAAAAAGAACGATTTCATATGCTTGTAAAAATTCTTTTAAAGCATAAAAAATAATTGCCCCAAAAATACCATAGTTACAGTATTCAAGATATTCTACAACAAGTGGGGTAAGCTCAGGCGCTAGACCAAAATAAGGCACAAGTTTTGTTATAAAATAGATTAAAATAAAAAACATGGCCGATATCAAAACGGAGAATTTAACCGTTGCGCCAAATAATGTTTTTGTTACCTTTCTTTCTCCCTTAAGGTTTGAAACAACAGGAGATATGCTTGACATAAGGCCAATAGCCGCTATAACAAAAGTCATAAATATGGCGCTTGCTACACTTATGGCACCAAGGGTAACAGTCCCGTGCCTGTCTGCGATAATAACATCACCAACGCCAATAAGCATATTTGCAAGCGAGCCCACAATAATTGGGCCACTTAATATTAATATCTCTTTTGCGTATTTTTTATATATTTTAAAATCTATTGCTCTGCTTTGCATAAAATAAGCATAGCACAAACATTTAAAGCATTTTATCTGGATTTAAAATGTTCTTTTCATCTAATAGATTTTTAATTTTTTTCATTAAATTATAAGTATTTGAACCGATGTTGTCTTTTAAATATTTCTTTTTTTCTGTTCCAATTCCGTGTTCACCTGAAATTGAGCCACCAAGCGCTATGGCTGTTGAAAAAAGTTCATCTTTTAAAAGTGCAAAATTTTTCTTTTCATTTTCATCTGATAAATTAAGTGCAAAGTTTGGATGAATGTTTCCATCAGAGATATGCCCCATGATGCAAGTTGTGATGTTGTACTTCTGTGCTAATTTTTCAATCTTATCGATCAATTCAACAATTTTATCCCTAGGTACAACAACGTCTTCAGTTATGACATTAGGTTTTATTTTTGCAACAGCGGCAAAGGCGCTTCTTCTTGCTTTCCAAATCTGTGCCTGTTTTTCTTTGGTGTCAGCTAGTGTTAAATCTGTGGCGTTGCTACTTTTTAAAAGTTCTAATATTTTATTACCCTCATATTTTACCCCTTCAATGTTTCCATCTATTTCTATTAAAAGAGCCGCTTTTTTATGTGTTAAAAGGTTGCATGGGTTAAAATTTTCAATTGTAGCAAGCGTGTTATTGTCAAGCAAGTCAACCACAGATGGCATAAAGCCTTGTTTTATTATCTCGCTAAAGGCAAAAGTAGCGTCTTGCATTTTATCAAAATATGCCAATATTAAATTTTGCGCCTGTGGCTTTGGTATTAATTTTAAGGTAGCTTTTGTGATTATTCCAAGCGTGCCCTCTGATCCCACAAAAAGTGAAGTAAGATTGTACCCCGCCACATTTTTTGCAACATCTAACCCCGTGTTTATAATCTCTCCATTTGAAAGTACAACTTCAAGGTTAATGACATAGTCTTTTGTGTTGCCGTATTTAAAGGTTCGAGGTCCGCCAGAATTTAGCGCTATAGCTCCACCTATTGTTGAAACAGCAAGGTTTGATGGGTCGGGAGGGAAAAATAGATTATATTTTTCAAGCTCATCATTTAATTTTTGAATAACAACATTTGGTTCAACTTCAACCGTGAGGTTTTCCTTGTTTATTTTAATTACATTATCCATTTTTGAAAAATGGGCGACAATACTTCTTTGAGTGATTCTGCACGCTCCGCAGTGTGCGGTGCCCGCACCTCTTGCAACAAGTGCCAAATTATTTTGCTCGCAGAGTTTTAAAGTTTTTACAATATCTTGAGCACTTTTTGGAAAAACAACAAACTCGGGCAATATTATTTCTTTTGGATTTGGTGATGTGTCATAAGAATAAGAGTACAAATCTTCCGCTTTATATAACACGTCATTTGAATATATTTTTTTTAATTCGTTTAAAACTTTTTTGTCCATAAATAAATTATATAAACAAGGAACTTAAATATCAAATATGCGTCATTATAAATAATGCCGTATTTGCTACTTTGACTCAAGCTAGGTTTCTAATTTGAGTCTTTTTTTTGTATTTAAAAAACCGTGCCCTGTTGAGCACGGTGATTTAAACTTTTCCCTATCCATATTTATTTAAGCGTTTTGCCTAGGTGAACTTAGGTGCGCTACTGTCGATGCTTTCATCGATAGCTTCATCTAGTGATTTCAGTTCAGCCTCAGCTGCTTTAATTTGCGTTTCTATTTGTATTTGCTCAGCATCAAGTTGCTGTTCTTTTCTGTTAATTTCATCCATCAGGATAGACTCTTTTGCTTCGTATTCTGAATCAAATACGCTACGTTGCATTGCTTGGTTCATTGAAGCCGCGTCTAAACTGTTTTGATATGTATTCCATGCTGCAGTATCTGTTGTTGAAGTTTCAGCGTTGTCTTGGTTTAATCCTTGAACTGTACTGTAATATGATTGGTCAATACCTCTTATACCCTGGTTCTTTTCAATGTTGAAAGCACGTTGTTGGTACTGAGATTGATTAGCGGCAGTTTGCTTTTGTTGGCTAATCGTTACCAGACGATATTGAAGCATAGAAACTCTTTGTTTCAGCGCCATTTTTCTGAGCGATAATGTTACCCAGCCCATAGTGTCTCTCCTTAAATTTTAAAGTTACCTCTGTGTTTTGTGTGTTGCGTTTGTGTTTTATCTCTTACTCTTTAATAAAAAAATATTGTTTGAATTAATTGCCTTTTTTTCTTTAAAATGTTAAGTTTTGTTAACATTAAATATAAAAAATGCACCATAGAGTATATTTTGGTTGCATGGAGTATATACAAAATATACAACAGTTGCCATGATTTAAAAGGGCTTTATAATTAAATAATGAAAAAAATTATTGTAATATCTGGAAAACAGTACTGCGGAAAAGACACTTTTGCTAAAGTTTTATTGAACTATCTAATGGATTTTAAGCGCGTGGGCATAGGTGATGCCATAAAGCACAAGTATGCTCAAGAAAAATCTATGACATTTGAAGAAATCGAGGCAAACAAGCATTTATATAGAGATGATTTAATTAAGCTTGGCAATCACGGCAGAAGTATTGACCCTGATTATTGGCTTAAAAGTATTGTTGATATGCCAGATAATGTTATTATTCCAGATGTTAGACTAGAACATGAAGTTGAACTATTTAAAAGTTTTGGAGCATATGTTATTCGTGTTGAAGCACCTTATGAAATGAGAGCTTCTCGTGCTGTTATTACAAATGAGAACGATGAAACAGAAACAGCTCTTGATAACTATAAAGGTTTTGACCTTGTGGTTAATAATGATTCTGATTTAGCTCACCTTGAAAATGAAGCAAGGGCAGCTTTAATTAAGATTGCTGATCACTTTAAAGCCCATTAGTTTTTACTTGAAAGTTTAATTAGTAATGAAAAAAGGCTTTGTTCAAGCTCTTTGTGTGTTTTATTTAGCGCTTGATTGTTTGCCATAAAGATTAAACTTTGAAATTTTTGAGATAATTCAGATTGCTCTGATTTTAAAAATGTTTTATAAGATTCTCTTAAATATCTTTTTATTTTATTTCTTTTAACAGCCAGTTTTGATATTTTTTTACTCACAACAAAGCCAACCCTTGTGGGCTGGTCTTTTAAAGTTTTATTTTTTCCGCCATATAATATTATATTTTCATCTGCTACTATTTTTTTTTGTTTATATGTAGCAACAAAGGCGTTGAATTTCGTTAATCTTTGTTGTTTATTAAGCACGGTTCTTTGCAGTAATTGCTAGTTTGTGACGACCCTTAGAACGACGTCTGTTTAAAACGCTTCTTCCACCAGGTGTTGACATTCTAGCTCTAAATCCGCTAACGCGCTGTCTTTTTCTTTTAGTTCCTTCAAGAGTACGACGCATTATTTTCTCCTTGACATTTTATCTTGTTATCAGTAGTTATAATAGTATTAGAAACATAATGGAGTGTCAATCATGATGGATAAGAAATCTAAACTTGGTTTTGTAGGTGCAGGAAGAATGGCAAGCGCAATCATAGCAGGAGTGTGCAAAAGCGCCTTTTTGCCTAAAGAAAATATTTTTGCCTATGACGTTAGTAATGACGCTCTTGAATATTGCAAAAAAGAGTTTGATATAAATATATCTTCTGATATTTCATGCACTGTTGGCTCTTGTGATGTGTTACTTGTTGCAACAAAGCCATTTGTTATAAATGAAGTGCTTGATACAATTAAAGATGATTACAAAGATCAGTTGATTATATCTGTGCTTGCTGGCACAAAGACTTCAACTTTTGAGCAAAAGCTTCAAGGTGCAAGAGTTATTAGAGTCATGCCAAACACCCCTGCTTTTGTTAATGAAGGTGCCTTTGGAATTTGTAAGGGTAAAAATGCAACTGATGAAGATGTTGAATTTGTTAAATCAATGCTATCATCATTGGGTTCAAGTGTTGTAATCACTGAAGATAAGTTTGACGCCCTTACGGCACTATCTGGCTCTGGTCCTGCTTTTTATTATAAAATAATTGATTTAATGGCACGCTCTGCTGTAAAATTCGGATTAACATATGAAGATGCTATTTTATTGTCCACTCAAACAGCACTAGGTTCAGCTAAGATGATGATGGAAAATGATTTTAAAGCGCAAGATTTAATTAACGCTGTATCCACTAAAGGTGGTTGTACAGAAGTTGGAAACAACGTGCTAATAGATTCAAATATTGATGAAATATTTGATAAACTAATTGAAGACACTATGAATAAAGCAAAGTCTTTGGGTTAAGTCGTTTTAAAGCTTATTTCTTAGAGCGTGAAAGCGCAAAATCTACCATATCAAGTTCAATTTTCTTGTTACCAAGCATGATATTTTCAGCATCTTCTAATATTTTTACAATCATAAAGCCATTTTCGCCATCAGAACGTGGAGTTTTGCCTGTTTCAATACACTTTAAGAAGTGTTGGCACTCAAGTTTAAGCGGTTCAATTTCAAGATAATCAAACACTTCAATGCTTTGTTGTGCTGGTACATTGTTGTCAAATACTTGTAATTTATTTTCTAAAAGCGTGTCATCTAAAATCGCTGTCGCCTTTTCACCTCTAACAAGCAAGGTTACACGTTTTTGAGGGTGAATCCAGCTATCTGAAACGTGCGCTATAACATCATTTTCAAATTCAACTGTTAAATGTGTAATATCGTAAATATTTTCATATTCAGCACAGCATCCTGTTGCATTAAGCACCCTTACTGGGTTTGTACCTAAAACATGTCCAATCATTGAAACATCATGTGGAGCTAAATCCCACATTACACTTCTATCGTTTTTAAAGTAATTAATATTTAATCTGTCGCTTTGTACGTATTTAATTTTGCCTAAAAGCCCTTCAGATACTATCATTTTAAGTCTATTAACAGCAGGGTGATATAAAAGCAAATGTCCAACCATTAATACTAAATTTTTTGAATCAGCAAGCTTTTTTAATTC
Source organism: uncultured Gammaproteobacteria bacterium (assembly GCA_964371485.1). GTDB lineage: Bacteria > Cyanobacteriota > Vampirovibrionia > Gastranaerophilales > Gastranaerophilaceae > CAYJMX01. The sequence goes on from CAYJMX010000088.1 coordinate 6,584, forward strand.
AGCAGCTTCAGTAGCGACTGTTGAAAGTGGCTTTTCAACATAAACGTGTTTACCTGCTTCAAGTGCCATTTTAACAAGTCTAAAGTGGGTATGACTTGGGGTAACAATGCAAACCGCTTTTATTTCTTTGTTATTTAAAACTTCTTCAAAGTCGTTTGTGGTGTTAA
>CAYJMX010000089.1:0-6732 GCA_964371485.1 uncultured Gammaproteobacteria bacterium
CCCTTAACCTTTGTTTATTTAGTCTAGCATAAATTAGAAATTAAAATCATGTTAAAATTGTAGCCATTGACCCTAGTGTTTTTTGCTATTTATACCCCTAACCAAGAACCGTAGCGTTTAGTTCCTCAATTATACTCTGCACAACTTCATCAACAGAACGCTCATTTAAAGGCACTTCAAAAGCACTCGCATTTTTATGTCCCCCACCATTATGTTTTACGGCAATTTTAGACACATCGACATTTCGGCTTCTGATTGAAAACACTAGCTTGTCACTATAAGATGAAACCTTAAAGCCCACCTCAACACCTTCAATTTCAGGCAATCTTTCACAGACGTTTTTCTTAATCGCTTCTTTGCCCTCTTGCTTAATACCCGCCTCTTCGCAAGCTTTTTTCGCCTCATTAATTTCATCATCTTCAATAAAATATGCTATTTTACCATCTTCAGAGTATTGAATCTTTTTTGCGGCAATAAATTCAGCCTCAAGTGCCAATTTGTGTATGTTTCCGTGAGTGCGCATATATATGTCTTTATAGTCCACACCAGATTTTACAAGCAAGGCAACATCTTCAAATTGAAGATGAGATTTTGAATATTTTAATCCATTTGTATCGCTTATAATTCCTGCTAAAATAGCATTTCTGGCCGTTTTATTAATATTCTCTGGATTAAGCCCTAGAGGATTTACAAACTGCATAACAATCTCTGCTGCAGCCGGCATTGAGTCATCTATTATGTTTAAATCTCCAAATTTGTTGTTTGCTGGACCTTTTGTGGAATTTGTATATGTCCTGAGTGGGTGATGGTCAATTTTCATCTTATTGCTTGCTTTTGAGTATATTTTTTTGTAAAAATTTTCAGGCATTAATTTTGTTTCAGATGTGTCACAAGAGATCGCCAAGTCGTATTTTTTAGCGTCTTTTTTGTTGCCTATCATTTTTTCATATGACTCATCGTATAAAATAACATTAATGCTTTTGTTGGTATTTAAAAACGCATATTTGTTTGCAAGTTTTTTATCAAATACGAACAAATCAACTTTTTTACCTGTTGCTTGATTAATTAAATTTGCCATAGCAAAGGTCGACCCTATGCTATCCCCGTCTGGCATTCTATGTCCTGAAATTGCGATTTTTCTGATTTTCTTGTCTTTTATTATCTTTGTCATTTTTTCAATGGTGTCTTTGTTTTGAGGCTCAGGACTCCAACCTAAAAATGACACTCCACGTTGAGCAAGTAAACTCTCTTTCATCATTTTTGATGTCGCTAGTGCAGTGTTATTTTCGCTTGTTAAATTAGGTTTAGCAGTAAAATTTTCACTTTTTTTTAAACTAGTGCGGTTGCTCTTTTTGGTGTTGATATTAATAGGGTTTATGCGCATATTAAGCCTTTCAGTTTTTCATATAAAACATAAAAATAAATTTTGTTTCACAAAATAATTTTTATCTTGACATAAATAAAACGTATAGATTACAATCAATCTACACTATTTGACCCTGAAATTTGATATTACCATCAGTTATAATGCATAATATTGCTGTAACACTTTAGCAATATTGTGAATATATTGTCCCAAAAAATACTATAAACAGACAAGAGTATTTATTTAATTTAGTCGCGAAATATGTTAATAAGGATATTAAGTATGAAATTAAAAAAAGCACTTTCTATTATGTTTTCAATCTTAGCAGCAGGGATGCAGAGCTCTTCGTGTCTTGCTTACACAGGTGATGTACTTCAAAACAGTTATGGTGGAGCAAACATTGTCGGCAGTACTGGCAATATTGATGTGTCAGGTGTCAACACCAACAATGCTAATATTAGCGTGAATTCTGGCAATTCTGCCACAATTAACTGGGGCAAATTAAACGTTGGGGCTGGTCAGACTCTTAATTTTGACACAAATAACGCTACTGTTCTAAACAGAGTAACAGGCGTTGGACTATCAACATTCGCGGGCACTGTATCAAGCACTGGTGGCGGTAACGTTGTAATTTCAAACCCTTCAGGCATGTTATTAACAAGCACGGGCGCTTTTGTAATGTCGGGTGCTTTAAATCTTACAACTGAAAAAATCGACGGCGGTGTTTTAAACACTCCATATGATCATACAGGTACAATTAAAGACACAAATTCAACTGGCGCAATTAAACTCTTTGGCGATGTAACAGCAAATGGCAGTTTAACTTTAAGCACGAAAAACGGTTCAGATTTTAAAATTGAACCATCAAGCGCTCACGGTGTTTATAGTTATGACATAAATAAAATTCAAACTGATGGTGCTACTTTTAATGTTGTTGGTAATAACCCTGTTTTTACTATGGAATCTGACGGTTCAATTATGATAAGAAACGGTTCAATAGATAACGCTAATGTTGTGGCGCAATCTGGTATTTCAATTTATAATGCAAAATTAAACAATACCGATGTAAAAAGCGAAAAAGGCAGCATATCTTTTACCGGTATAAATGAAATGACAGGTGGATCAAACACTGCTGGTCATTCAATTAATGTTAACCTTAGTGACTACACAAAAGGTCATACGACATTCGATGGGGTTACAAGCAAGTCAAACATCCAATTTGGCGCAAATGCTGGTACTTTTAAAAACTCTTATATCGAATCAAGATATGTATTTTTAGCGACAATAAATGACGCTATTAAACAAGAAATTAACGCTGAAAATATAACAATTTTAGCCACTGGTGCTGATCCTGCTAAGGGATATGAAGATATTGATCAAGATAGTTCAGAAACTAGAAACTATGTTATATCTGGCGCAAAATTATACGGCGTGAATTTTTCAGGCTATAACGACATCAAAGGTGTTTCATATGTCCATGTTAGAAACTCAAACGTCGCTGATGGCGCTACTGTTGAAATGAACCAAAACAACAACAGAGTGTTTGTTGGAACAATTGGCGGAAACGACATTCAACATGAGGTATTTGATAAGGTTGAATATTTAAGAGCAGGCTCTCAAGAAGAAATTCTGCCTGAAGCAGATGGCCCTATTACAAATGTTGATAATAATATAATAGCTAAAACTGGTAACGCGATAGATACAACATTGCTTGATACTCCTGTTGGTTTTGCAGCTTCAGAAGGGCTTGATGTTACTAAATCAAGCTATATGAAAGAAGGCCTTGTGGAGAAAAAGGGCGCTGTAATCAACGTTTTAAAGGAATATATTGCTGATTAATTGATTTAAAGTATTTCTCTTTATTTGTGTTGAAAAAAATGTTAGAATTAAATTCAACACAAATAAAAGGAGAATTTTAATATGCAATCATTAAATGTTGAAACTATGATATACGCTGCTATAGGTTTTATAGTGCTTTTTGTACTATATAATGTGTACGCTAATGTTATTAAAAACGCTAACAAAGCAAGAGAATCACTTTCTTCAATTGATGTGCAACTTACAAAAAGAAGCGATTTAATTCCAAACATTTTAAAAATTGCAAAAAAATTCTTAGAACACGAAATGGGCTTAATGCAAGAAATTACAGAGTTAAGATCGCAAGCGCAAGGTGCAAAGTCTGGTTCAAAGGAAAAATTCCAAATTGAAAATACTTTAAAAGATAAAATGGGTTCGCTTATGGTTCAGGTTGAAAATTATCCTGAATTAAAGTCTGACGCTACTATGATTCAGGCTATGCAAACTTATAATGAAGTTGAAGAACATATCGCAGCAGCGAGAAGATTTTACAATGCTTCTTTAACAGAATTAAAAAATTCTACACAAATTTTCCCAGGAAGTCTATTTGCTGGCTTTGCGGGTGATACTCTTTCTTTCCAATTTTATGAGGCTGATGCTAAGTCAAAAGCTCCTGTTGATGCGGGCGCATATTTATAAACATAAAATTAAAGAAAGTAATAAAAAATGCAAAGAAGAAAAACTGGCAATGTTTTAATTAAACAGGTGTTAAGCAGTGAATTTAAAGTATTCTTTAAAGAAAAAATGCTCCCTGTTTTGTATCCAATTGAAACCGAAAGAAAAAAAATACTTGAACAAGGCAAGTTTTTTAGTATTTTAGCTGTAATTATATCAATAGCTCTTGGCTTTGGAGTATATATTGTTTGTGATGGCAATCATAGAAACATGACAGATATATTGGAGATATATTTGTTTATTGCTGGTGGTCTTTGCGTTATGGGGTTTGGCTATGCGCCTCACATGTTTAAAAAATTATCTCAAGCAAAAATTATGCCACTTTTATTTGAATTTTTTCCAAACATAAATCCAACTAAATATGATACTTATAAGATTAGAGATGTCATTTCTGGTACAAGATTTTTCAATAGATATGATTCTATTGAAGTTGACGATGCTTTTGAAGGCACGTATAACGATTTAGCGGTCAAAATAGCAGAAACAGAAATTTCCTATAGAACAACCTCTCATAAAGGAAGAAGCAGAAAAGTGACGGTGTTTAACGGGTTATTTTTTGCCATTTCTATGAATAAGAATTTTAAATCAAAAACCCTTATTAAAAAAGACGCTGGAGTGCTTAATTCTGTTATGTCTTCTGGATATGAAAGAGTGGCGCTAGAAGATGTTGAATTTGAAAAATTATTTGAAGTGTACTCAGAAGATCAAATAGAGGCGCGTTATTTGCTGACAACGGCGTTTATGGAAAGATTTAAAAAGATAAAACAAAAATATGGCGATAAATTAGAGGCTGTTTTTTATGAAAATCATCTGTATTTATTTTTATCAAGCGCTAAGGATTATTTTGATGTGCCGCATAATAAAGATATAGCTATGATTTCACACTATCAAGCAATTATTATTGAACTGGCTGAAATTTTAAGCATTTGTGACACTTTAAAACTAGAACAAAATATTGGGTTATAAATTATCTTAAAAAGCTAAGCGCCATAATGATTTTTCTAAAAAATGGCGTATTTTGAAAAAGTGATTTAATGCTTTTATACATAATATTAATTTGAATTTTGCGCATTTTTTTAAGGAAAGTTTTTTGTTTAAAATCGCTATCAGCTAATATTTTTGCCGTTTTAAAGGCGTAAGAGAATCCTTCAGCTGAACTTGGGCTTATAAATCCGCCTGCTTCACCAATTAAGAAAAGATTTTTCTTGCAATGAATTTTGTGGAAAAATTTTGGCCTTAAAATAAGCGTGCCTTCTCTTGTGAATTCACCCTGTGCGCCTCTTTTTTCTTTAAATATTTCAAATAATTTTGGCGCTTGTTTGTTGTCTTTTATGGCATAACCAAACAATGTGCAATCTTTTTTAGGTATGCTCCAACCATAGTAATCACTTGTTTTTTCATCAAAAAAGCATTCGTATTCTTTTGTCATTTGTGGTTTTATGACATCTTGAATTGATACGTATTTATCAATTATCATTTCAGGGAAAAATGTCGTTCTGACCTTTGATAGTGCTCCATCGGCGCCTACTAAAATTTTAGTTTTTAATTCATCATTAATTACATAATAATCATCAATAAATTCAATTTTTGAAACTAAATAATCAAAATATCTATCCGCATTTAAACCCTCAAGTAAAAACCTGTCAAAAGCCTCTCTATTAACGTTTATATAGTCCCTTTTATAGCATCTATTAAATGACAAAGCTTCATCAAATGTTCTGACAAATTTAGGTTGAATATCATCTAGAATTTCTTGTGGTAGCACTATATTGTGCTCCTTTAAAAATTTTTGAGCATCGTCATTAATCATTCCGCCACAAGATTTAATTTTTTTTGCATACTTTGAATCTTCATCAAGATTTCTTTTATCAACAATTGCAATGTTTAAATTTTTATTTTGGCAAAACCTTAAAAGTGTACTGCCAGAAGGGCCTGCGCCTAGAATAATTAAATCATACGTTTTCATATTAAAACCATAAAATTAATATAAAATATAGTCAAGAAAATCTTAATCAAGCTTTCTTTTAAATGTCCAATATGCCATAGACAGCGTGAATAGAGCAATTAAGGTTACAGGAATTAAATTCATCAAGGCATCTTCAATGTTCATCCCTTTTAAAAATATCCCCTTAACCGTTGCAATGAAGTACCTTAAAGGATTAATCATTGTAAGGCTTTGGAGTAATTGTGGCATATCATTAATTGGTGAAATAAAGCCAGAAAGCAGTACAGCGGGGGTTTGAAAAGTCATTATCCCCAAAATCGCCTGTTGTTGATTTTTAGAAATTGATGAAATAAACAACCCAACACCAACAATAGCAAGTAAACACAGTAGAATTGAAATAAAGAATAATAAAAACGAACCTGAAAATGGCACTTTAAAGAAATTGATTATTATAATTGACATAACAGATGTCATAACAAGTGCTATAACAAGTGGTGGCACGGTTTTACCTATTAAAATTTCAACTTCATTAAGAGGGCTTACAATAAGCTGATCAAAAGTGCCCATTTCTCTTTCTCTAGCTATAGATAGCGCCGTTAAAATTAACGTCAAAAGTGTGCCTAAAAGACAAATTAGAATTGTTAAAATATACCATCTGTATTCTAAATTTGGATTATACCAATTCCTTGTCTGTATAAGTATTTTAGCACCTTTGCTTTTAAATAATTCCTCGTTGTAAGAATTCACAACTAAATTAGCATAAGCGCCTATAATGCCCGCGTTATTTGTTTGTCTTCCATCTGTTATAATGCCCACCTCTGTTGGTTTTTGGGCCTTTATATTTTTTTCAAAATCAGAATTTATTACAAGCCCCATTTGAACTTTTTGT
>CAYJMX010000090.1:0-6731 GCA_964371485.1 uncultured Gammaproteobacteria bacterium
ATTTTCTTTAGACTTTTCTAAGGAAAATTTTTATTCTCTTGCAATAACAGAAAACCTTGTTTCAAATTTATACGGTGATGATATAAAAAATGATTTTAAAATGGCAATAGATAAGATTTTATCTCTAACCGATAATGCCAGTTTTGATGTATATGGCGATTATGTTATTCAATCTAATAAATTAAATAGTATCTCTATGTTGTATAAAGAAAAAATTTCAAAGTTATCAAAATTTGGCTATAAGGATTCTAAAATAAAAATTTTATATCTAGATAGAAAGATAAATGTCTCAAATGTTTCTTTTAAATACTATGATAACTCTGTATTTGTCCACGTGTATAACGAAGACACAAAGGCTTGCGAGCTTTTATTACTTGAAAATATAAAAGAAATATATCCATCTCCAGAGTCTATTAGTTCTCACAATTTCTCTCCAAACACGGTATTTACACTGTTTGGAAGGCTTAAAAAATCATACTCCCTGCACAAAGGCGAAAGAGTTATAGCTAGTGATAAGGACAGTATCACAATTTCAAACAATGAAGAAGACAAAAAACAAATTTTAAAAAGGCTTGTAAGATATCAAAAACTTTGCAAAATTGAGCAATCTAAGGCAGATGTTAATAATTTTGTATCAATGTTAGATACTATGATAAATAATTTGGAAAATAATTCTTGTGAGTGTTAGAATTTATAAATAATTTATAAATAATTAATTTTTTGTTAAAAAAGCAAATGATTATTAAAAATCGGGTATAGAATTAGTTTATTATATGTAATAAAGGAGGAAACTATGACAAATATTAAACCATTAGGTGAAAGAGTTGTTTTAAAGGTTATTGACGATGTTGAAAAAACATCAGGTGGAATATTTATTCCAGATAGCGCTAAAGAAAAGCCACAAAAAGGTGAAATCGTAGCTGTTGGCGAAGGTAAATTCAACGACAAGGGCGAACGTGAGCCTATGGATGTTAAAGTTGGAGATAAAGTATTATTCGCTAAATATTCTGGTACAGATGTAAAAATCGAAGATGTTGAATACAAAATTATTTCTGCTAAAGACTTATTAGCGGTAATTGGTTAAGGAGATAAATAAAAATGGCAAAGAAAATTATATTTGACGAACAAGCTCGCGAATCTCTATTAAGAGGTGTGGATGCTGTTGCTGACGCTGTAAAAGTAACACTTGGGCCAAAAGGCAGAAATGTTATTTTAGAAAAAAAATTCGGAACACCACAAATTGTTAACGATGGTGTAACTATCGCAAAAGAAATCGAACTTAAAGATGGACTAGAAAATGCTGGTGCTCAGCTTTTAAAAGATGTATCTTCAAGAACAAACGATGTAGCAGGTGATGGTACAACAACAGCAAGCGTTTTGGCTCAAGCTATTTATAGAGCTGGCCTTAGAAACCTAGCAGCTGGTGCTAATCCAATGGGTATTAAGCGTGGTATTTCAAAAGCTGTTGAAGAATCATTAAAAGAAATCAAAGCTATGTCTAAATCTGTTGATTCTAAAGAAATGAGAGCGCAAGTTGCATGTATTTCTGCTGGTAATGATACATTCATCGGCGATTTAATTGCTGATTGTATGGAAGCAGTTGGTACAGACGGTGTTATCACTGTTGAAGAATCAAAAACTTTTGGTACTGACAAAAAAGTAGTAGAAGGTATGCAGTTTGATAAAGGTTACATCTCTCCATATTTCATCACTGATGCTGAGAGAATGGAAGCTGTTTTAGAAGATGCTTATGTTTTATGTGTAAACAAAAAAATCAACTTAATCGCTGATTTGGTGCCAATTTTAGAGCAAGTTGCTCGTGATGGCAAATCATTATTAATTATCGCAGAAGACATCGAAGGCGAAGCGCTTGCAACTCTTGTAGTGAACACTATGAGAAAAGTTTTAAGAGCAGTTGCAGTTAAAGCTCCTGGTTTTGGTGATAGAAGAAAAGCTATGCTTGAAGATATCGCTATTTTAACTGGCGGTCAAATGTTCACTGAAGAACTTGGTATCAAGCTTGAGAGCGTTTCTGTTCAACAACTTGGTAGAGCACGTCGTGTGTCTGTTACAAAAGATGAAACAACAATTGTTGTTGGTTCTGAAACAAAAGTTCAAGTGGATGAGAGAGTTGCTTTACTTAAAAAGCAAATCGAAGCATCTGACAGCGAGTATGATAAAGAAAAATTATCTGAGCGTGTTGCAAAACTTTCTGGCGGCGTAGCTGTTATTGAAGTTGGCGCGGCATCTGAAGTTGAATTAAAAGAATCAAAATTAAGAATTGAAGATGCGCTGAACGCTACTCGTGCGGCTCAAGAAGAAGGCATCGTTCCTGGTGGCGGTGTTGCCCTTGTTCGTGTTCAACAAGTGTTAGAAGCGGCTTTAGAAAATAAAGTTTTCTCTTCTGATGATGAGAAAATCGGTTTTAAAATCTTAACTTCAGCTCTTCATATTCCGCTTACAACAATTGCAAACAACGCTGGTACAAAGGGTGATGTTGTAGTTGATAAAGTTAGAAAAGAATCTGGCTCTTTTGGTTATGATGCTCTAACAAATACATATGGTGATATGTTCAAATCTGGTATTGTTGATCCGGCTAAAGTTACACGTTCGGCATTAGAAAATGCAGCGTCAGTTGCTTCAATGCTATTAACTACAGAAGCTGCTGTTGTTGATATTCCAGAAGAAAATAAAGGCCCTGCTATGCCTGATATGGGCGCTATGGGCGGCATGGGAATGATGTAATTTTTGAAAAAATTCCTTGGAATTTTTCAAAAATTATGAATGACCCGATAGTGTGTTAGAAAATGGCTTCAGTTTGACTGGAGCCATTTTCGTAACCGTACTGCGCCACTGTGCAACGAAGTTGCTCAAGCGGCATGGGAATGATGTAATTAACAAGTGAAGCTAAAAAGCATAGAGCTTAGCTCTTGCTTTTTAGCAAGCTTGCATTAGGTGTGTGAAGGCGCACAAAAAGGACGAGGAGTCCTTTTTGAAGGCTGAAACCGTACCTGATTTTGAAAAAATTCCTTGGAATTTTTCAAAAATTATGAATGACCCGATAGATAAATTAAAGCGAGTTGACTGTTGTTAGCTCGCTTTTTTTATTTGGTGTTGACAATTTTTTTTGTTCGATATATAGTATTACAAATTGTTTTTTTAAACAAAAATTGGGCGGGAGTAGGTGACACAAGGGATAAATGTCTTCATTTGTTTCTTGAGATTTATTCACGTACAAACAACAAGGAAAAAAACAATGAAAATTCAATCGCATGAAAACAACAGAAACAAACACGTATTTACCACAGGCGCTGCTGCAGCCGCTGGTGCTGGCATAATTAGTAGATATATGCCTCTTACACAGTTAGAACAAAAAGAATTGCTAATTACTTATAAAGATGAAATAAACAAACAAGCAAGCGCGTTTAAATCAGGTTTATTTGATGCATTAGAAAACGGTAACCCAATCGATGATAATCAAAAAGCAGCAAGAGATTTATTTGTATCTTCAAGTGAAGCTATTATTGGCGGCAATAAAGACGCTATTGATGATGCCCTAAAAGGTGCTGATGACACATTAAAAGGCGCATTTAATAGTATGCAAGATGCTTTTAAATCAACAGCAAGCGAGTTCAAAGTTTCTCTTTATAGAAAAGCTGCTTCAAACATTAAAAAAGAGCGCCCAACATTCTACTTTGCAGTATTTGCTGGCGTTACTGCTATGATTGCCACTACATTAAAAAATGCAATTCAAAACAAAAAGCAAGAAAAAGATGAAGCGCAAATTCAAATCATACTTGATGAATTTGTTTAAAGGTTCATCAATTTAATAATATCTTTTATTTCGCTCGTTGTTTTTTCAACGGGCGAATTTGCATATTTAATAGCGCAATCTGGATCTTTTAGACCGTTACCTGTTAAAATGCAAACGATTTTAGAATTTGGCTTAATTGTGTCTTTTAATTTTATTAATCCTGCAACTGAAGCACAACTTGCTGGTTCAGCTAATACTCCTTCAGAGCTTGCAAGAAGTTGATACGCTTCAACAATTTTTTCATCATTAACCATATCAATTGTGCCCTTGCTCTCATCACGAGCTGCAACTGCTTGTTTCCAGCTTGCCGGATTACCAATTCTTATCGCAGTAGCAAGTGTTTGCGGGTTTTTAATGATTTCGTCTTTAACAATAGCGGCTGAACCTTCAGCTTGAACGCCCATCATCATTGGTAATTTAGAAGATTTTTTAAGGTTGTAAAATTCATTATAACCTTTCCAATACGCTGTAATGTTTCCAGCGTTGCCAACAGGAATGAAGTGATAATCTGGCGCATCTTCAAGAGCTTCAATGATTTCAAAGGCGCCCGTTTTTTGCCCTTCAATTCTATATGGGTTCACTGAATTAACAAGTGTGATTGGATAATTTTTTGAAATATCTTGTACTGCTACAAGCGCGTCATCAAAGTTACCAGAAATTGCAATAATTTTCGCCCCATACATCATCGCTTGAGATAATTTACCAAGAGCTATATAGCCATCTGGAATTAAAACATAAGTTTTTAAGCCCGCTTTAGCGCCATATGCTGCTGCAGCGGCTGATGTGTTACCAGTTGAAGCGCAAATAATAGCGTTAGAACCTTCTTCTTTGGCTTTTGTAACTGCCATTGTCATCCCTCTGTCTTTAAAACTGCCAGTAGGATTTGAGCCTTCAAATTTTAAATAAATTTCGCAACTGTCTAAGCCAAGTTTTTGAGCTAGGTTTCTTGTTTTAATTAAAGGAGTATTTCCCTCACAAAGTGTTATAACCTCTGTTTTATCTGTAACAGGAAGATATTCTCTATATCTATTAATTAGCCAATCGTATCTCATTAAAATACCCTTATTAAATTATTTATTACTAGTGTTTCATCTTTTAGTTCTTTAATGGCATTTTGAATGCCAGCTTCTGAAGTTTTTTCTGTTACTACAATAATTGTAGCTGTTGAATCTTCTTGTACGCCTTTTTGTAAAATGCTTGCTAGGTTTATGCCGTGCTTAGCGCAAACTGTACCAATTTTGCCAATTGTTCCTAGTGCATTTTTAGCTGTAATCGATATAAAATAGCTGTTTTGAGTGTCTAAAATATCTGTTTGCTCTGCTATTTCTTTATGATTGCATCTTGTCATAGGTAGTACAATTGTGCTTTTTTCAAATTCAGCTTTAATAGCTAGAATATCGCCTAAAACAGAACTAGCAGTAGGATGCTCACCAGCCCCTGGGCCAGAGAACATAACTTCGCCAACAGGGTGCCCTTCTAGCATAACAGCATTTAATACGCCATCAATTTTAGATATAACCTTGTCGTTACTTACAAGCATTGGATGCACTCTTACATCAATTTTCCCATCTATCATTTGAGATAACGCTATAAGTTTAATTTTATATCCAAGCTCTTTTGCAAATTTTATATCATCTGCTGAAATGTTTGTAATGCCTTCTCTATAAACCTTTGAAACATCTATTCTTTTATGGAAAACGATGTTTGATAAAATGGCAACTTTATACATAGTGTCAAACCCTTCAACATCCCCTGTTGGGTCAGTTTCGGCGTAGCCAAGCTCTTGAGCTTTTTTAAGGCATTCTTGATATGATATGTTTTCTTGTTCCATTTTAGTTAAAATGTAGTTTGTTGTGCCATTTAAAATACCAGCGATTTTAGAGAAATTATTCCCTCTTAAAGTGGTTTTAATTGGCATTATAATAGGAATACCACCCGCTACAGCTGCTTCATATAGAACAGCCACATTGTGCTTGTTTGCTAAATCCATAATTTCAGCACCGTGCTTTGCAAGAAGCTCTTTGTTTGCTGTAACTATGTGTTTGCCATTTTGAATAGCAGTTTTTAATACATCATACTGTGGGTCAACTCCACCTGCTACTTCAACAACCACATCGATTTCTGGGTCATTGGCGATTAAAAACGGGTCAGATATGATGTTTGAAACTTCAACATCCCTTTTTTTGTTTAAATTTTTAACAGCAACAGTTTTTATTTCAATAGAATCTTTATAGTTTTCTAATGATTTTACAACACCGGTCCCTACTGTTCCAAGACCAATGATTCCTAGTTTTAATTTCTTTTCCATAAGCTTAATAATACTTAAAAAAATGAAAAAATGCAAAAAAATTATGTTAGATGTATGATTTTATTAGAGAAAACTTTTAAGGATGAAAATAAATGGATAAACAAATAAGAGTAAGAATAGCGCCATCTCCAAGTGGCAATTTGCACGTGGGTACAGCAAGAACTGCACTTTTTAATTTTTTATACGCTAAAAAAATGAATGCAAAGTTTGTTCTTAGAATTGAAGATACCGATTTAGATAGAAGTAGTGACGAGTTTAAGCAAAATATTTTTGATAGCTTAAAAGCGCTTGGTTTAAATTGGGATGAAGGTCCAGATGTGGGTGGAGAATATGGCCCATATTGCCAAAGCGAAAGATTTGATATTTATCCAAAATACGCTCAACAATTATTAGATAACGGCAGTGCTTATGAGTGTTTTTGTACTCAAGAAGAGCTTGATAAAGAAAAAGAAGACGCTGTGGCAAATAAAAAAGCTTATGTTTATTCAAGAAAATGCATGGATTTATCTGATGAGCAAAAAAAAGAATTAAGACAAAAAGGTGTAAAGCCTTCGATAAGATTTAAAGTAGAGCACTTTGAATTAAAATATGAAGACTTAGTTAAAGGCG
>CAYJMX010000091.1:0-6524 GCA_964371485.1 uncultured Gammaproteobacteria bacterium
TACTGGCCAATCCATTTTAATCGATTCTAATAAAAGTTCCATAATTTATATCCTCATTTTTCTAATTAATTTCTATCTGTATCCAGTAGCATTCAATACGTTGTAGTCAAAAGTGAATTCTATATCAACGCTTGAACCTCTAAATTCTGGAGGTAGTGGTCTAAAAGGTGCAGTAAGTTCTACAGCAGACTTTGCAGCTTGATCAGACAGTGGCTGATTTGAACTCGATACTGTTCTTATTTTAAGCAGTCTTCCATCTCTACCAATTGTAAATAGGAGTACTACACGTTTGCTTTGATTGCCTTTTGGAGGGTTCCAATTTCTTTTTATTCTTGATTCAAGATCTCTCATATATGGTCCCCAGTTTGGTTGCTTAATAGCGTCTATTCCAGGCGCACCTTTAGGGTTTGATGGGCTAGGATTTCCTAGGTTTCCTTGAGAGTATCTGGAACTTGGCGAACTAGCTGAAGAAGCTGAAGAGCTTGAACTAGAAGACGAGCTAGACTTTGAAGCGCTGAATTGCGGAGCTGGCATAGATGGGCCAGATGAGCCAGATGAACTTGAAGCCGAGCTTGAACTAGCACTTGAAGCACTTGTTTTAGAGCCATATGTCGGCACTGGGCCAACTGGTGCTGTGCTTTTTGGAACAGCTATTGAAAATGGACTCTTTGGTGTTTGAGCCAGTTTAGGCATCTGCGCTTTTGGAAGCGAAGGAGCACTAAGCGCTGGTTTATAATTCACAGAAGGCGCTTTAACAGGCGTTGGTTTTGCTGGAGCCTTAGGTGCTGGAGTTTGTACAACTGGTTTAGGAGTAGCCTTTTGAACCGGTTTTGGCGTAGTTTTTTGAACAGGCTTTGGTGCAGGTGTTGGTTTTGCCACTTGCTTTTGAACCTGTTTTTTTGGCGCCGGTGTTGATTTTTTTATCTCTGGAGATGGTGCCTTAGGAGCAGACTCTGCTCTTTTTGGATCGTTTTTACCACCTGCTTGAGAATTTTTATCTGATCTATTTTTTGTATTTTTATCAATAGGAGGAGCTTCTTTGTGTGTTAGAACAAAGGTTATGTCCCTTTTTTTAAGATTTGGCTTGTCAAACATGCCTAAATTCATCATGCATGCAATACAAAAGCTTACAACAAGTATAAAAGCTGGATGTAATAAAAAAGATATTAGTAAAGAACGCTTGCCGTTGATTTCATCGTCATCACTTTTGAAGTCATTTGGCAGACTTTTTAATAGCGCCTGTTCTTGACTGTCTTCATCGTTGATATTAAATTTATCTCTTAATTGTGTCATCTCTTCTCTTTATTTATTTTATTATTGTTTATCTTTAACATTAAGATGAAAAAATAAATTAGCCATCTTTACTATTTATTGGTATCCACTTGGCGCACCAAGTGTCACAGCTTGGTTGAAAATTATTGTTATATTTGTATTGGCAGGAATTGTGAAATCTGCACCAAAAGTTGAACTTATTAGCGAGTTAGACAAGTAAGTCACAAAAGCGTCATCAATTTCAATGTTGCCCTGTTTGTCAATTGTTTCAACAATAGCGCTTATTGGAATGATAAAACCATCTGTTGTTTTTATGCTTGTGAATTTTATCTGCATAAAGCCGTTGTTATAGTTGTGGCTTCCTTTTTGACATTTTATTATTGTGCCATCAAGCACTGAGCCTTGCTTGGCTATTACTTTGCCATTGTATGTAAAATCTTCACTTAATGTTGCACTCACGCTGTCTGCAACGTTGTTTGTTTTTGTGCCAATCGATTGTGATGTGTTGGCTTTCGCCTTGGCACCAGCTTTAATGTAAACAACATCGCCCTTTTGAGAGTTGTAGCTCTTTGCCATTGGTTCAAAAGCGAATGATAAAGGAGTGAAAATCATGCCCAAAAGCAGGGTTGTTATAATAGCGCATATTCCGCTGTATGTTTTCTTAATACTCATTTTCCGTCCTTTTGTCTATATTAAATATACAACACAATTTTATAAAGTCTAGTTTGTAAACTATTGTCTTTTTAGTGTCATATAAGGCTCTTTTAATATTATATAAACGTTTTGATTTGGATTTATTCCTCTGTGTTGGCCAAATTCATATTCTCCACTTGGCACCCATTGAGCCGTTCCTGACCAATGAAGTCTAGATGGGTACAGATGTGTTGCCTTGTTATATGAAGCAGGCGGTGTGAGTTCGCCACCTATCATATCTGATGATCCCGTGCTTACATAGCCTAAGAATTCTCTAGTTTCCCCATTTGGCAAATAAATATTTGTTATGTCTATTTTCATTGCGGCATTAATGCCCTTAACTGGCATTTTGAGCATGGATATTTTTCCTATAAATACAGAATTTTTAGGAATAATATTTGTTTCTCCGACCCAAACATCTGCTGGGTTTACAAAGTACACCCTGTCTTGTTCTTGTAAATTCTCAGTTGTAATTCTTTTTTTTGAATAAACAAGGATGATTGCCCCTTTGTCCATTCCGATTGTTTCTTGTGCGAGTGTTGAAATAAAGCCCATAAAGAGTGTCGCCAACAGTGCAATTGTAAAAATATATCTTTTCATAAATTATATTTTAAGGCAATTTGGCCAATAAGGCAAAATGAATTAAATTTTATGAAGTTTAATAACCAAATATGATAATTTGATAATATAATAATTATAGAATGAGTATTTTAATTAAAAGAGTAAATAAAAAATATTATATAATCCCTGCTGTAATAATTGCTTTTATATTTAGCTTGTGGATTTTACTTGGCTATTGTTTGAATACTTTTTTATCAAAAGAATTTATACAAAATTATTTTAAAGCTCAAACGGGTTTAAGCCTATTGGTTGAAAAGCCAGATATTAAAACTTATCCAAACCTTACTCTGCGAGTAAAAAGTGATGAGTTTGCTATATTTATAAAAGACCCTAATAAGCCGACTTTGTACTTTAAACAAGGTGATGTTAGTATCAAAATACTTCCGCTTTTGTTCAAAAGGCTCTGTGTAAAAAATATTAGCGCGGATGATATGAAAATATCTGCCACAAGGGATATAAACGGTGTTTTTGATTTTGAAAAGTTCAAGAAAAACAACCTAGAGCTTGAAATCTTTTTAAAATTTGATAAAACAAAAATGGCACTTAGTAATTTAAATGTCGATATTAAAGATGAAAAACAATCAAAGAGATTGATTGTAAGCTCTCATCACTTTGATGTGTTTGAATACAGTGAAAATAAATCTGTAGATTTTGATATTTTGGCCGATGTTTCATTGATTGATTTAAAAACAAAAAAAGAAGAAAAAGTACAAATAGACGCTGAATCTAAAATTAAATTACCATTAATTGATAATTTAAATTATGCAAAATTTAAATCAGATGTAGAGATAAAAAACGTAAACCTTAAGCCATTTATGCCTTATGCTAAAGAATTTTCTAAACTTGATATTAAAAACATGACTGGCGTTTTTGACTTATTTATTAAAAATGAAAAAACAAATGAGCATAATTTAATTGATCTATCGGTGTTATCAAAAGATGTTAATATGGCCTTTAATTTAGATGGAAAAATAAATACAATCCATATGAGCGCTAGTTCTAGTTTTGATTTGAAGCTTGATGCCACAAATGAAGATATAAAAATAGTTGATTCAAATTTAATTTTAAATAAATCTAATTTAAAAATTGTGGGCGATATTAATAACTATAAAAGAAAAGTTCCAAGCATAGATTTAAAGTTATTTGTCAAAAATAGCAATGTGCTTGATTTTGCAAACATTGTCCCAGCTGGTTTGGTTAAATATAAAACTGATATTGTAAACGAGTTGAAAAAGTCGCAAATAAAAGGTGTGTTAAATGTAGAATTGAGCGCAAAAGGCAAGTTTAATGAGCCAAACCTGTTAGGTGAAGCGACACTTGAGGACGCCTTTTTGTCCTCTCGCCCTAGGTTCAAAACGGCGAGCGCAAAATGCGAATTTCAAGGAGATAAAATTTTTGTCGATGTATTGGTTCCAGCCTCAAAGGGTGAAAATTTAAAAGTAGTCGGTACATCTGGCTTGTATGAACCTAAAGAAGGCAACTATTCCATTGTATCAAGTGATAATCTAGATTTAAATTTTGCACATAAATATTTAATTCCAATTCAAAGAATAATTGGCTTTAACGTTGGGCCTTTGGCTCAAATGAAAATAAGCGGTAACGGCAAAATAGATTTAAAGACAAAAGGCACATTGGCTAAATCTAGCGCAAATGGATACTTTAAAACCCAAAACGCGACGGCTTCTTTAAATGGTATAAATGCTGTAATTAAAGATGCAAAAGTTGAGCTTGAGTTTAAGGACACTCAAGTAATCATCAAAAAGGCAATCGCCAATGCCTATGGATCAAACCTTGTTGTAACAGGCTATGTAGACTCGCTTGGAATATTGGATATGAAAGCAGGCGTAAAAGATATTTCTGCCGCCACTTCAATGAATATTTTAAAAACAAGTCCTTTGTTAAAAGATGTACTACCCGATCTCTCCTTTATTACAAAGAGTACAGGCGTTGTAGATTTTACAATAAATGCGTATGATGACGATGCGAATTTTAAAGATCCAACCTATATAAAAACGGTAGTTCCCTTTGGCGATGTAATTTTAAAAAGCAATGCCGTTGGGCTCTATGGTGGAGCTGAACTTACAAACACTAGAGGTAAAATAACCTATGGTAAAGATTTTGCAATAGCTTTAAACGCGCTTTTAGATGGTTCAAAGGTTGAACTAGATGCCAATATGAAAAAAAATAATAAAGCTCAATATGTACTGAATTCAAATGTGTCAGCAACTGCTTTAAAATTTAAAAGTGTTTATAATTTTGTTGTAAACTCCTCTTTGTATAAGAAAAACAATATTGACTATATAGTTTCAAGCTCTCCTTTAAAAGATGTTGATTTTCTTTTAAATTCAAAGTTGAACCTAAAGGGGAATCTGCCTGTTGGCGCTAAAGAGCTAGACTTGGGCAAGATAATTGTTAATGGACAAATTAAGCCATATAATAGCGATAAAAATAAAAATATCAAATTTAACACTGGTGACTATAATATTTTAAATACGAATCTCCATGTTGTTAATTCAAAAATTAGCTTACTTGGTGCCGATGTTTTTTGCGAAGGTGTGATTAAAAAAATTCTTACAAAGCCCAATTTTAATACCACTTTAAAAGCTGATGACTTAACTGTTTCAGGCTTAGACAAGCTTGTTAAAAACCTAAAAATTGCGCCAATTAAAAAAGCTCTAGATAGCTTTATTGACTATAAGGGTAGCGTTGACGTTGATTTAAATACAAAAAACAATATAACAAATGGTGCCATAAACTTTAGTGAAATAAGCGCTAGAAATGCTAAAAAAGATTTAAGCTTAACCATAAGACAAGGCGCTTTGAGTTTTAAAAATAATGTCATACTCACAGACGCGCTAAATTTAAACTATGGCAATACTCCAATGTATCTTAATGCTGAATTTGACCTTAGAAAATCAAATGACCCAAGGGTTAAGGCGAATTTTACGACTAATTTAAGCCAGCAGGCATGTGACACTATAATAAACCCTTATTTAACTTATCCAATTAAAATCAAGGAAGAGGTTATTTTAAAAGGCATATTTGATGGCGGCATTAGTGATTACACTATTGGTTCAAAAATTATCCTTCCAAAAGGTTCTGATGTTACTTATATGGGTGCAAATTTTGATGACACTACTCTTGATAGACAACTTAGTGCTAAGATTAATGTTTCAAAAAACATTATAAAAATTGCCAATGCGAAATATATCAAATACATCACCTCTCAAAATGGGAATAGTACGCCAATTACGATGCTAGATGTATCAGGCGGGCTTTTAAGTAAAAACAAAAAAGTATTATTTAATAACTTTAAAATCCTCACGCCAAATGCAATGAGTGCCAAGTTGTTTAACATCTTGTTTAAAAAATCCATCTTAAAACAAGGCGTGTTCACATGTGATCTTATTTTAAATGGTGATATGCTTATGCCATCTGTTGTGGGCAGTGCTTCATTAAATGGGTTAAATATGCCACTATACAGTACAAAAGTTTCTGATATGTATTTAAAATTAAATAAAAATGAAATTTTGGCTGATATTAAAGGTAAGAGTTTTGAGTCGCTTGTTGAAATAAGGGCGAATGTCAAAAATGATTTTACATTCCCAATTGTCTTAAATGATTTAAATATAAATTATGAAAAAGCTGTGTACAACGGTGTATTAAATCAAGTTTCACATATTCCAACATCTGGATCTCAAATAGTGGCCGATAAGCCAATTGTTTTTAATCCAAAGGATTTAATAATTAAACAAGGAAGTGCCAACATAAAAGAATTACAACTCTATGGCATTAAAGCAAATGATGTTGTAGTGAAATTCTCCAACACAACAGGTAAGGTTTTTAATCTCGATGCTCTTGATTTAAACATTGCAGGCGGAACAATGAATACTGTTGGTAATTTTAACTTTGATACATTGGAGTTTAATTCAAAATCT
>CAYJMX010000092.1:0-857 GCA_964371485.1 uncultured Gammaproteobacteria bacterium
CAAGAAGGTATAATCTAAATTTGCACAACGAGATTGCCTCATACATTGAATCTTCAAATAGTGCAAAAGTTTATACAAATGCGCTAGAAGATAATTATTTTTCTTGTATGCAAGAGTTTTTTAACCAGTTCAATTAAACAATTTCTTGAATATCCATAACTAGTTTCTCCCATATCCGCTGATTATGGATGTCTAGCTCCATTTCTTTATCATCGGCGACTGTGAATCTTTTAATAGCAGGGGTCTTGCTTGTTGCTTGATACATATAAAACGCTTCATTTTTTATTGAATCTTCTATTGATAAATCTATAGAATCATAAACGGTTCGCTTGCAAGCGGTGATAGAATCCAAAGGAAATTTAGCAATTCTAAATGCCAAGTTTTCAACATATCCATCGATTTCACAAGACTCCAAGGCTCTGTTTATCATTCCGTACAACTCTGCTTCATTTGCGGTAAAATCACGCGCGGACAATATAATTTCAAGTGCTCTACCAAGGCCCATTTGTCTAGCCATTCTTGAAGCACCACCACCACATGGTAAAAAGCCCATCCCTACTTCCATTTGCATAAATTTTGCCTTAGTTTTATCTGCAAATCTCATATCGCAAGCAAGGGCAAACTCATTTCCACCGCCTCTAGCAAAGCCGGCAATTTTAGCAATAGTTGCTTGTGGCAAGTTAGATATTCTTTGTAATGTTTTTTGCAGATACAAGGGCTCCACTTCATCAAGCGCTATCGGTTCAATTGACATTTCTTTTAGAAATTTTGTATCCGCGTGCGCCACAAATATCTCGCTATGACTTGATTCAAAGACGACAACTTTAATATTTTTTTCATATTCTAACTGTAGTGCC
>CAYJMX010000092.1:931-5718 GCA_964371485.1 uncultured Gammaproteobacteria bacterium
ATTTAAATCATCAAGCATTTGAATATCTTGAATATTTACAGGAGGGTTATCAAAAGAAACAAATAAAACGCCCCTACTCTCATTGCATTTAAAAGTTTTATAGTTTTTGTAGCTCATATACGCATCCTTATTTACTTACAATTTAAATATTGTACAAATTTATAGAAAACAATATGCACATATGGGCAATTTTTAATAGAAAATAAATTGAATTAAATGGATAATTATTGTTTAATTAATAAATAGAAAATTTACCAAAGAGATATTATGGATTTAACTAGTTTAAAAATGATAGATATTTTAAAAGATTTAAAAAATAATCACCACGTGGTTGGAATTAAATGTGAATTTGAAGCTGAAGGAGTTCGCTTTGAAGAGGCATTAAAATTAAAAAATGTAGTTAGTGAAGCAAATCTTGATTTAACTATTAAAATTGGCGGCTGTGAAGCGCTAAAAGATATTTATAATGCAAAACTTATTGGCGCAAATACAATTGTTGCCCCGATGATTGAAACTCCATATGCAATGAAAAAATTCGCACTTGGTATGGATTCTATTTTTAGTCCAGAAGAGAGAGTGAAAATAAAAGCATTAATAAACATAGAAACAATCACTGGGTTTAATAATTTTGATGAGATGATTCAATCAAAATATTTCAAAAACATTGATGGCATCGTAATTGGTAGGTCCGATCTTGCCGGATCGCTCGATTTAACTTGTCGAGACGTTAATTCACAAAAGATTCTGTCTATCAGTCAAGAAATTGCCAAAAAAACAGCACAGCGCAACAAGGAACTTGTAGTAGGTGGCGCGATAAGTGCTGAATCCCTACCTTTTCTTAAATCCTTGCCTGAAAATACACTCCATAGGTTTGAAACTAGAAAAGTTATATTTGATGCAAAAGTTTCGCTAAATGACTCAAGTATCATTGAAGGTATGAAAAAAGCCATGGACTTTGAACTTATGTGGATTGAAACAAGAGAAGATTTTTGCGATTATATCGCCAAGATTAAAGATAAAAGGGTTCAGATGTTGAAATCAAGGCAAGATGTTCAGTACTAAAGAACTATGTATTTTTTAAATTTACTTGTATAATTATAAGATAGGCTTTTTTGAGGTGATATGAAAGATTTTAAACGCTTTTTTATAATTGCATTTTTTACCATTACGGTTATCCCACTACTATTAATGTTTTTAATAGCAAACAAGAAAATAGAAGAACACAGAAAAGACAAGGATGTTAAAATATTATCTTTTGGTTATGAGCAACTAAAAAGCAATGTCGAATCTACATACGGTGTAAAAATAATCAATGATGAAATTAAATCGGCAAACATAAGCGTAACTAAGGAAACATTCAACAAGCTTATGCCTGCTGGTCCCTTTAAGATGAATTATTTTTCTGTAAAAGATGGCGAGAACACGCTTGTATACTTTATAGATGATAAACTATCAAGAATTGCAAAGCCAAAAATGGGTCCACCACCAGAGCGCAAAAAGCCCGAGCGCATACGTAAATATGGCGGTAAAAAATTATATATAACCGATGATCAAGGCAATCCTAGTGGCTATTTCGAGTTTTCAATATTAGCACCCACGAGCACACTTGATGGCCCACGTTCAAAGATGATGCCACTACTTATAATCCTTATTGCAGGATTGATTTTAAGCAGAATTATTTCAGATTACATTGATAGAAAATACATTAAGCCGTTTTTAGTTATATCTGACGCCTTTAAGCCACTAAAAAGTGGCATATATCAAACAATCGAGTATGATTCATCCTATCTAGATGAAATTAAATTAACCTTTGAGGACTTTAATAATACTGTTGTGGAATTAAAGGAGAAGGCAGAGCTCAAAAATAGTTTTATTGAAAATTTAACACACGATTTAAAAACTCCACTTATTGCGCAAAATAGAGCAATAACGCTCATGTTAGATGATATCAGCAATTGTGCATCAAAAGAAACATATGAACTTTGCTCTGGTTTAAAGAAAAATAATGACTATTTGCTTAAGATGGTAGATTTGATATTGGAATCATATAGAATAGATTTTGATAAATTATCTATATATCCTGAAAACATTAACTTATATGGTGTCCTTGAAGAGTGCAGACAGAAGCTCTATCACCTTGCTGATGATAAGCAAATTTCATTTAACATAAAGCTTAATAGTGACTCAAATACCGTAGTGTATGGTGACTATACTTCAATAGTACGCGTCTTTATGAATCTGATTTCAAATTCACTAGAAAATATTCCAAGCGGATCAAGTGTCGTTATTGACTCAAAAGAACTCGATGAAACGCACGAGATAATTATAGAAGATAATGGGTGTGGAATTTCAGATGATGAATTATCGAACATTTTCGATAAGTACTATTATGGAAAAACAAATAAGAGAAAAATTGGGTCTGGAATAGGCCTATACGTATGTAAGGTGCTTGTGGAGAAAAATGGCGGGACAATCAATGTTTCTAGCCAAAAAGACAACTATACAAGATTTACAATTAGACTGCCAAAAGGAAAAATATAAATGATAAAAGTACTCATTGTTGAAGATCACGATTTTACCCGCCAAGGACTATACTTTGGGCTCAGAAAATCTGAGAACATTGTTGTAGTAGGCGAGGCAATTAATGGCAAAATGGCAATTGATTTAGCACAAGAGCTAAAGCCAGATGTTATATTGATGGACATAGGTTTGCCATTTTTAAATGGGATTGAGGCAACAAGTGAGATTAAAAAAATCAGCCCAAATAGTAAAATTCTAATGTTCACCTCGTATGATGATAGAAAAAGTGTCCTATCGGCCTTGAATTCCGGAGCAGACGGGTATTGCTTAAAGAGTATAGAAATGAATGATTTAATCAATGTTGTAACAACGGTTTCAAAGGGTGCAATATGGGTTGATCCACACATTGCAAAATTCATTATGGAAGTTTTTTCTAGTACAAAAATTAGCACTGATGATCAAGTGGATCCGACTCAAAAGGCGACTACTGAATACAATTTAACCCCAAGAGAACTTGAGATACTGACACTTCTGGCTGGTGCTATGACAAACAAAGAAATTTGCGAAAAATTGTTTTTATCGACGTCTACTGTAAAAAATCACGTAAGTAATATTATGCAAAAATTAAGCGTTAATGATAGAACTAAGGCCGCTCTTGTCGCCATTAATGAAGGTTTAATAAAATAGTACCATAGTACCATTAATGATAAACTTCAAAAATACTTTATTATTGTATAAGAAATTAACACAAGCGATATAAGTTTTGAAAGGAATAGTTTATGATTAATGCAATGGGATCTTCTTCACAAATGAATGCACAGTTTCAACAGGAAATGAGCCAAATACCTGATGAGATTAAACAACAAGGCAAAGAAGCCGTAAGAGAGTATGCTGAACAGAACGGTATTACACTTCCACCGCCACCTGAAAAACAAGAGCAAACAAATCTTTTTGCTCAAAATGAACAGTCATCTTCAGGCGATGACAAAAAGCAAGAACATATGGCTGCTCTTGTATCAGCAGGAGTTCCGCAAAGTGTTGTTGCACAAGGAAAAGATGCTGTAGCGCAATACGCTCAAGAGAATGATATTGAATTACCAGAACCACCATCAGCTGGTATGAATTTAGATTTAAGCGCATAGCTTATACGACATAAAAAATAAAGAGGGGCTTCTTGCCCCTCTTTTGCATTAAAGTGTAAGTGCAGTGTCGTTAATTAAAAAGCATATACTGATTTACCTTTGAAAGTTGATCTTGCCCAACAGCATTTTTAAGCTGGGGATCCTCAGGTAAATCCACCATCAAGCCAAGTGCTCTAAAACTTTGAGCTAGACTTGATGCTTCGCTAAATTCAAGCGATTCTATTGTGCTATTGACAGCTGATATGTCAGATTCCTCGCTGCCAGTTGGGCTCAAGCCTAACGATTCCATAGAGCTTACCCACGCAGGTTCTTCTTTAGGCTTTTGACCACCGCCCTCTTTGTCTTGTTCGCCTCCATCGTTATTAGTGCCAGCTGTTGCAAGCAAGGCTTGACCTTGTGCTTCAGTTGTTACACCTGCCGTACTTATCCCAAGTGCCTCAAGCTTGCTTTTTGTTTCTTGTGTCAATGCTTGATAATTTGTTTGCGAGCTTGCCGCCTGAGAACTAAGTAAATCTAATGAAATTGAATCTGTCATATCATCTCCATTCTGTCTTATATTTTAATTATAGGCATTTTTAAAAATTTCTTTATAGTTCCTTAGTACTGGTTTTTTATAATGCAAAAAATGCTAACTAAAACATTAGCCAGCATTATATTATAAGTGGCGTCATTACGCCTTTTTAACAAAGCAAGTTTTCAGAACTATTTGTGAGCCACCAATTTTGCAATCAATTTCAGCTGGATTACTCGTTAGTCTAATTTTCTTAACTACAAGTCCGCGTTTAAGTTTTTGTGAGCTCCCCTTAACTGGTAAATCTTTTATCAATACCACAGAATCACCGTTCTCTAAAATATTACCGTTGCTATCTTTTACTTCCATTATCTCTCCTTTTTTTCATAAATAGATTCACATATATACTTAAAAATAAATTTAAAATTGGCTTGTTAAGCGCCTTATGCGCCTCTTTTAGCATCTTTGGGATGTTGATATCTTGTGGACAATGCTTTGTGCATTTACCACAATTTTTACACTGATCTGCCCCAGATTTTTCAAATCCACCAATGCCACCAACACATCTGGTTACATATTGCATTGTTATTAGATTCCTTTTGCCAAAGAATGAT
>CAYJMX010000092.1:5728-6338 GCA_964371485.1 uncultured Gammaproteobacteria bacterium
GCTATTATAATCGCTAAAAGTAGCGGGGATATCAACACCAAAAGGGCAAGGCATGCAATAGTTGCAACCCGTACAGGGGACTTTCATAAGTTCTGAATAAATTTCTTTAACATCATCTATAACATTTAATTCCTCGTCTGTCAGACTGTCAGCAGTTGTAGTACAAGCAACATCAATGTTCTCTAATATGTGTTCATTGTCATTCATCCCACTCAATACGGTCGACACTTCCTTGTGATTCATAACAAATTTTAGCGCCCAGCTAGCAGGACTAATATCTTTGTTGTAAGCACTAAATCTCTTTTTAACTCTATCTGGCGCATTTACAGCAAGTGCCCCACCTCTTAATGGCTCCATAATAGCCACGCCGATTTCAAGCTCATAAGCGCGCATTAAACCTGCTTTACCAGCCTGATTATTCTCATCTAGATAGTTATATTGTATTTGGCAAAAATCCCAAGGATAGTCTTCTAATATTTTTATAAATTCATCAGGCTTGCCGTGAAAAGAGAAGCCAATATATCTTATTTGGCCATTTTCTTTTTTGTTTTTTATAAAATCGATAATCCCGAATTCTTTAAGCTTATTCCAATCATCCATTCCAGATAGT
>CAYJMX010000093.1:0-6189 GCA_964371485.1 uncultured Gammaproteobacteria bacterium
TTTGAAAATTAAATTTTCAACACAAATAATCATACTACAACAAGCCTCATAGTCAAGGCTTGTTGAATAGGTTATTAGTTTTTTAGGAAGTTTTACTCTTTAAATACATTTTCAATGGCATAAACATACTCTTTACAAGTCTTTTTAGCCTTTGCTTTTATAGGATTTTGCATAACAGTTGAAAAGTCATAGATTTCATTTTTACACTGAACAATTTCTTTAAACACATCCAAATTTGCTTCATTTAAATACGCAATATTGGCACTAACTCTGAAGATAAAGTCACTTAAAGTTTGACCATGCCCTTTAAATTCATTTTCATTAAACATTGTGCAAGCATTTTCAATCAATGCAATATTTGTTTCATCTAATTCAACTGAAATCATCAAATAGCTAACATCAAAATAATTTAGCTCGTTCATTTTTGATAAACGCTCAAAATATTTTAAATTTGATTGCTTAGCATTTGCCAATATTTCATTAATTTCTTTTTGAGAAAATCTTGTTTTTTTGTCAATTTTGCATTCTAGCGAAAACAATTGACCACAAACATCTTGAATAAATTTTTTAAATACCATTTTTTACTAACCTAAAAACATACACTTCTTATGTTAATATAAAGTATTTTTTTTCTATAAAATTGCCCGAATGTAAACAAATGTTACACAACGGTGAAAATATTACCCACCTAGGCAATATTAAGTATCGCTATATCTAGTATGATTGACTTATGTTTGAGACATACTCCGATAAATATGCCCAAATTGCATCAAAAAAGGAAGAGTCAGCTTCTCAAGTCGCAGAGTTTAAGGAAAACCTTATTGCAAACATTGCGCACGACTTAAAATCCCCGATTTCATCACAAATTCAAGCCATTAAAATTTTACTTAGCCATAACACAAACGACTATGACGATTTTCAAAATGAAATATTGAACCAGTTATTGTCATCAAATTATTATATGCAAGATTTAATTGAAAATTTATTATTAAAATTTAAATCACAAAATTCAAAATTCGAATTAATGAAAAAGAAAAACAATCTCGCTAAAAGTATAGATAAAGCAATAAGCACCATTATTTTTATGTTCAATGAAAAAGGGCAAAGCATTTCCCTTCAGGCGGGTAACAAAAACATTGTGGCAGTTTATGACGACATTGAAATCCAAAGGGTTATACAAAATTTGCTTACAAATGCCTCAAAATATGGGGATGCAAACTCTGAAATTAAAGTTGTAATTAAGAAAAAAGGTGAGTACGCCTCTATAAGTGTCATCAACTCAGGAAAAAAGCTCTCTAGTAATACAAAAGAAATTTTTAATATTTATAATTCTAACAGCAAGCAACACAAAACAGTTGGCGTTGGTCTTGGATTGCACGTTTCAAGAGAAATCATTGAAGCACACAATGGGATGATTAAAGCCCGAAATATGTGTAACAATGTGGTTGTATTTAACTTTAAAATACCAATTAATGGCTAGTACATTTTCATAATGTCAAATATGGCATCTTTAGCTAGAGAGTATATTTCATCCATTTGAACTTTTTCAAACGGCAGTCCTTCTGCTGTTGTTTGAAACTCAATTATTTTACCGCTTTTTGTAAGCACGATATTTGCATCCACCTGCGCTGTTGAATCTTCTTCATAACACAAGTCAACAACAACTTCATTGTTCACTATACCAGCTGAAATAGCTCCTATTGGTTCAATGATTGGATTAGATAGCAATTCTCCATCGATTATTAAAGAATTTATAGCATCACTTAAAGCGATGAAACCACCACAAATTGAAGCCACCCTTGTACCACCGTCTGCTTGAATTACATCGGCATCAATTGTTATTGTTCTCTCGCCCAATTTTTCTAAATCTACACATGCCCTCAAGCTTCTTCCAATTAGCCTTTGAATTTCTTGCGTTCTGCCGGAAATTTTTGTTCTCTCTCTTTGACATCTTGTATTAGTTGAAGCTGGAAGAAGTGAATACTCTGCTGTTACCCAGCCGGATACTTGATCTTTTGGCATCCATTTAGGTTTAGAGTTATCAACAGTTGCGCACACGATAACTTTTGTATCTCCAAATTCAACCAAAACTGAACCAGCCGTGTGTTTTATATAATTTCTTGTAAATTTAACTTTTCTTACTTCGTTGTTTTTTCTACCATCAAATCTCATTAATATTAACCTTTTTAATCTAATTATTTATAAAAATATAGCACAAAAGGGTAATAAAAGAAAAAGAACGCTTTAAAAAAGATTGGATTTTTGTCCAATTAAACTATACGCAAAAAGTTTTATAGTTAAAATGTAAATCCTCAACTCTTCTGATTGCTTATTCCCCCTAAATCTTAGGGGGCTTATTTTTTAAATCAATCACAGTTGGCTTTTTAAAATCTACCTGAATTTTGCTTAACTCAAGTAAATATTTTTTTAAATCACCAATGTTTTCGCTTTCCTGTATTAAATCCTTATCAGGAGGCTTGTTTGCACTCTCTAATGTGTTTTGAAAATCACTTTTAGTATTAGACAAAATTGCAATCATATCATCTAAATCTGTGGCTTTTGCTTGAGGGTATTTTGCCAATACATCCTTAACAGTAGCGCCTATATCAAATCTATACATCCACAAAAGCGTGTTGGCATCTTTTTTTGAAACATTTACAATGCCGTACTGATGAGGCGTGTACATAATATCATCCTTATAAGGCGAATGCCCAAGACCAAGTGCGTGACCTATTTCATGGACAATTGTGTGATACACTTCATTTTCATCCATATATTTTTGATGAATAATGCCATCAGATAGGCCTATTTCAATTTCTGCCGAGAATAAACGACCCGATTTATCATAGTTAAATGTACAATTCCCAAGGGATTTTCTATCAATTCTTCTCCACTCAAGGTTTATATTTGAATCATATAAATTCGGGACAATATTAAATTTAATTACATTGCCTGTAGCAACTTCCCATGCTCTAAGTGCGTCTTGAACCATTTTTTTGTAACGATACGCATCAGATGAGCCTTTTGACTTATACCATCTAAAATCGGCTATATGCACATTTAGTGGCATTGCCTCTAATGGCCACCTAGATATTTTTCCACTATTTAAAGAATGTTGTACATATGTTATTCTTCTCATATAATAATAATATCACATTTTTTTAAGAGGGAAATTATCTATGAATATGATGCAAATGATGCAACAAGCTCAAAAGATGCAGAAAAAATTAAAAGAAGTTCAAGATGAACTATCAAACGTTGAAGTTACAGCACAGGCTGCAAATGGCGCAGTTGAAGTTGTATGTAACGGTCAGGGAAAATTTAAATCTATTAAACTAAAAGCAGAAGCACTTAATCCAGAAAACCCAGAATCAGTTGATACTGACGCTTTAGAAATGCTTGAAGATTTAATTATTGAAGCTATGAAGAGTGCTAGCACAAAAGCAAGCTCTGAGATGGAATCTAAAATGAAAGCTGTAACAGGCGGAATCAATATCCCAGGATTATTCTAATGGAATACACAAAGGCATTAGCCAAATTGATTGAATGCTTTCAAAAGCTTCCCTCAATTGGCCCAAAAACTGCTACAAGATTGGCATTACATTTAATTAAAATGCCAACTTTTGAAGTAGAAAAATTTGCCCAAACTATGGTTGAAGCTAAAAACACCATAAGCTATTGTGATATTTGCTTTAACCTTACAACACAAAGCCCTTGTGAGATTTGTGTTAATTCAAACAGAGATAAACAAACAATTTGCGTTATAGGTGAAACAAAAGACTTAATAGCGATAGAGAAAACAAACGAATTTAAAGGGCAATATCACGTATTGCAGGGTTTAATTTCACCAATTGATGGAATAACACCTGATGATATCAGAGTAAAAGAACTTTTAAATCGCATACATAAAGACGACATTAAAGAAGTAATCTTAGCGCTAAGCCCTTCTGTGGAAGGGGAGGCTACAAGTCTTTATTTGCACAAGCTTATTAAGCCATTTTCAGTTAAAGTTTCAAGAATCGCTTTTGGGTTGCCGCTAGGTACAGAGCTTGAATACGCCGATGAAATGACACTAGCGCGAGCATTAGAAGGCAGACAAGAACTTTAATATTAAGTAACGTAATTATTTTATTTTTTTTAGTGTCATTTTTTTATGAGGTGATAAAATTAACTTATGTCACATATTAAAATTGACATGCAAAAATGTAAATCTTGCTTGATTTGCGCAAGTGTATGTCCAAAAAAATTAATCAAACAAAACGAAAATTTAACAAACTTAGCTGGAAATAAATTTGTAGAATTTGTGGATAATAATGATGAATGCACAGGGTGTGCGATGTGCGCACAAAGTTGCCCTGATTTAGCAATTTATGAAGTAATTAGAGTGTAAAATGTCAAAAGTTTTAATTAAAGGGAACGAAGCAATAGCACAAGCAGCGATAGATGCTGGTTGTAAGTGCTATTTTGGATATCCAATCACTCCACAAAATGAAATTGGTGAATTTTTAAGCACAGAGCTTCCAAAAGCTGGCGGAGCGTATGTTAGCGCTGAATCAGAACTTGGTGCAGTAAATATGCTAATTGGCGCTGCGGCAACTGGAACGCTTGCTATGACATCATCTTCAGGATGTGCTATTGCTCTTATGCAAGAGGCGATTTCTTCTATGGCTTGTGCTCAAATTCCAGGAGTGATAATTAGTGTTATGAGAGCAGGCCCAGGGCTTGGCGACATCACACCATCACAATCTGATTACACGCAATCCGTAAAAGGCGGAGGCAACGGGGACTATAGAACAATAGTACTTGCACCATCAACTATAAATGAAGCGGTGCACTTGACTCACAAGGCATTTTATTTATCTCAAAAATACACAAACCCTACAATGCTTCTAGCAGATGGTATGCTTGGGCAAATGATGGAACCGGCGGACTTTAATCAAGAAAAATTTGAAAAAATAGATAATAGCACTTGGGCACTAGATGGAATAGGGCCGAAAAGAAGAGAAGCAAAAAGCTTGATGTCACTATATATGGGCGAAGATAGGCTTGAAGTTGTAACAAATAAAATATTTGAAAAATATAACCAAATTCAAGAACAAGAAGTTATGTTTGAAAATTATTTAACAGAAGATGCGACAATTGTTATAACAGCTTTTGGAACACTTGCAAGAGCTTGCAAAGAGGCGATAAATAAGGCAAGAGAAATGGGCATTAAAGTTGGTTTATTTAGACCTATAACACTTTGGCCTTTTCCATCAAAAGAATTAAAAGCAGTAGCGCAGAATAAAAGATTTATTTTAGATATTGAATTAAATGCAGGACAAATGATTCAAGATGTGAAAGTAGCACTTGAAGGATGTGCGCCAGTTGAATTTTATGGAAAAATTGGCGGACAGATTATGAATTCAAAAGAAATCTTAAATAAAATTATAGAATTAAATGAGAAGCACAAATAAATGACAGAACAGTTAGTATTTAAAAGACCAGAGGCATATAAAAAAGACTATATCTATCCATTTTGTTCAGGATGCGGACACGGTGTAGCGTTAAGGCTTGTGGCAGAAGTTCTTGAAGAATTAGGCTTATACGAAAAAACAATAGCCGTGGCTTCTGTTGGCTGCTCTATTAATTTAGACAAGTTTTACAATCTAGACATCGTAGGCGCCGATCACGGTAGAGCACCAAGTGTAGCTACAGGCGTTAAACGCGCTAAGCCTGATAAAATTGTTTTTACATATCAAGGAGATGGTGATGCTTCAACCATAGGTTTTAACGAACTTGTACACACAGCTCTTCGAGGCGAAAATGTAACTGTAATTTGTGTAAACAATGCAAATTTTGGCATGACAGGTGGACAGGCAAGTGCCACTAGCATCTTAGGACAAGTAACAACCACAACAAAGCAAGGCAGGGACCCAGAAGTTTCAGGACACCCAATTAAAATATCAGAGATGATAGCACTGGCTGATGGGGCATCATACGTTGAAAGATGCGGAATTTACTCAGTTGCAAGCATAAGAAAAACAAAAGCTGCAATTAAAAAAGCATTTGAATATCAAAAAAATAACGAGGGTTTCTCTTTTGTTGAAATCCTTGCAACTTGCCCAACTGGATGGAAAAAAACACCTGTTGATTCTATGAAATATATTGAAGAAACTTTATCTAAAGTACATAAACTTGGAGTGTTTA